>JAGWTL010000178.1 GCA_028869035.1 Burkholderiales bacterium
GACCCGGATTACGTGCCGCCGCCGGGCGACAGCTGGATGAGCCTGCTCGACGACGACTACCTGGCCCAGCGCGCCAGGCTCATCGGCAGCGGCCCGCGCGCGCGGCGCATGCCCGACGCCCCCGCGGGCATCCCGGCCGGCGTCCAGCAGAGCCTGGGGCCCATGCCCGAGCAGATCGAGCACGGCACCTCGCACATCAGCATCGTCGACGGCCAGGGCCGGGCCCTGTCCATGACCAGCAGCATCGAGGCCGCCTGGGGCTCGCGCCTCATGGTCAACCGCGGCCTGGGCCTGGCCGGGGGCTTCCTGCTCAACAACCAGCTCACGGATTTCAGCTTCATGCCGCGCAGCGAGTCGGGCGCGCCCATCGCCAACCGCGTGGAGCCGCGCAAGCGGCCGCGCTCGTCCATGAGCCCGGTGCTGGTGTTCGAACGGCCCGGCGGCCAGTTCCTGCTCAGCGGCGGCAGCCCGGGGGGCGCCTACATCATCCATTACGCGAGCAAGCTGATCTACGGCACGCTGCACTGGAATCTGGACGTGCAGAAGGCCATCGATGCGCCCAACTTCGCGGCCTTTGGCGGGCCGGTCTTGTTGGAGGAACAGCGTTTCCCCAGGAGCACGGCCGAGGCCCTGCGCCAGCGCGGTCATCGCGTGCAGGAACAGGCGCTGACCAGCGGTCTGCAGGCCATCCAGGTGCGCGGCAAGGGCCTGTACGGCGGGGCTGACCCGCGGCGCGAGGGCACGGTCAAGGGCGACTGAGCCTGCGCCGCCTCCGGGCACTCTTCCTACAATCGCCCCATGGCCATCCCCCAGTCCTTCATCCAGGAGTTGCTCGCCCGCGCCGACGTCGTCGAGATCGTCGGGCGCACCGTGCAGCTCAAGAAGGGTGGCGCCAACTTCATGGGCCTGTGCCCCTTCCATGCCGAGAAGTCGCCCTCCTTCACGGTCAGCCCGAGCAAGCAGTTCTATCACTGCTTCGGTTGCGGCAAGCACGGCGACGCGATCAATTTCCTGATGGAACAGACCGGCATGAGCTTCATCGAGGCCGTGCGCGACCTGGCCCAGCACTACGGCCTGCAGGTGCCGGAGGACGAGGCCAGTCCGCAGGACCGCGCCCGCGCCGCCGAGCAGCGCCAGAGACAGGCCACGCTGAACGATGTGCTCGAAAAAGCGGGTGAGGCCTACCGCAAGCAGCTGAGAAACGCGCCACGCGCTGTGGACTACCTCAAGGGCCGCGGCCTGTCAGGTGAAGTCGCCAAGGCTTTCGGCCTGGGTTACGCCCCCGAGGGCTGGCGCAGCCTGGCCAGCGTGTTTGCGCAGTACGACGACCCGCTGCTGGTGGAGTCTGGCCTGGTCATCACCAATACCGACGACGACAAGGGTGAGGAAAAGCGCTACGACCGCTTCCGCGACCGCATCATGTTCCCGATCCGCAACGTCAAGGGCGAGTGCATAGGCTTTGGCGGGCGCGTGCTGGGTGACGAGAAGCCCAAGTACCTGAACTCGCCCGAGACCCCGGTCTTCAGCAAGGGGCATGAGCTCTACGGTCTCTTCGAAGCCCGCAACGCCATCCGCGACGCCGGTTACGTGCTGGTGACCGAGGGCTATATGGACGTGGTGGCGCTGGCCCAGCTGGGTTTTCCCAATGCCGTGGCCACGCTGGGCACGGCCTGCACCACCGACCATGTGCAGAAACTCTTCCGCTTCACCGACGCGGTGGTCTTCAGCTTCGATGGCGACGCCGCCGGCCGGCGCGCGGCGCGCCGCGCGCTGGACGGCGCCCTGCCCTACGCCAGCGACGTGCGCACGGTCAAATTCCTCTTCCTGCCCGCCGAACACGACCCCGACAGCTACATCCGCGAATTCGGCAAGGAAGCTTTCGCGCGCTGCGTCAGCGAGGCCATGCCGCTGAGCCGCTTCCTGATCGAAGCGGCGAGCGAAGACTGCGACCTGGGCACGGCCGAAGGCCGCGCCCGCCTGTCCAGCCAGGCCAAGCCGCTGTGGAACGCCCTGCCCGATGGCGCACTCAAGCGCCAGCTGCTGGGCGAAATCGCCAGCCAGGTCCAGCTTGACAGCCAGGAACTGGCCGGCCTGTGGAACACCGCGCCTCGGGGGAGCGCACCGCGCAGCTCCGAACGCAGCAGCGCGGGTGCGGCTTCCGCCCCTGCCGGCTACCGCGCCAGGCCCTCGCGCCTGGCCGGCCGCAGCCTGCCGGTCAACCGCGCGGACCAGGCCGCCCGGCTGCTGCTGGCGCACAGCCACCTCTGGGACCAGCTTTCCAGCGAAGACCATGGGCTGCTGTGCGCCCTGCCGGACGCCCATGGCGAACTGCTGCGCTGGCTGGAAGCGCAGCTGCATGAACACGGCCCCCTGCCCTGGGGCGCGCTGAGCGAGGCCTTGCGCGAGCACCCGGCCCAGATCCTGGCCCAGAAACTCATGACCGGCTCCGACCTGGCCGCCACCGACGACCAGGGAGAGGCCTTGACCGAACTGCGCAACCTGCTCAGGCGCATGCTGATCGAACAGCTCAAGGCCGAAGAAACCGAGGCCATCGCCGCCTCGCAGCTGGACCCGGCGGCCCTGACCCGCTACCGCGAACTGCAAACGCGCCGCATGGCCCTGGAAACGGGCGTCAGCGCCGCGGAATGAGCCCCGGCAAGCCGCGCCGGCATTGAATTCCGGCGATTGCCGGGTATAATCCAAGTCTGATTTCGGCAAGAGCGACAGCAGCACCTCCGGGCCAGGCCAACCGTAGCCTACGCGCACGACCGGCCACCTTACCGCAAGGACTGCATCCCAAATGTTCGCCCTCCCATCTTGCCCCTGAGGATTTCTCCTCTGTCCCCCAACTGCGCCGGTTTTTTCGGTGCTGTGTTTGTTTCTTTGTGCCAGTTTTTGATGTTTCGAGGTTGATCCATGCCCGCTCAAAAGTCCAAGAAGCCTGCAAAGCCCGCCGCAAAACCCGTCGCGAAGGCTGCCCCGAAGCCCGCCACCAAGGCCAAACCCGTTGCCAAAGCCGCCCCCAAGGCGGCCGTGAAGGCAGCGGCCAAGCCGGTGGCCAAGGCGCAGCCCGCCACGAAAGCCAAGACAGTGCCCGCTTCCAAGACCCCCGCCAAGACTGAAAAAGCCGAGAAGGCCGACAAGCCGACCGCCGCCGAGCTGAAGAAAACCGCCGCCACCGCCACAGGCGAAGTGGTCGCCAAGAAGAAACCGGGCCGCCCGCCCAAGGCCGCCGGCGCCGAAGCCGGCGCGCCGGCCAAGACCGGCGCCAAGCGCGGCCGCAAACCCAAGAACGCCGTCGACAAGCCCGAAGGCGACCTGGACCTGTCGGACATCGAAGCCGAGTTTGCCGAGGAACCGGCCGCCGCCCCCGGCGAGAAGGTCAAGCCCCTGCGCATGAAGATCAGCAAGGCCAAGGAACGGGCCTTGATGAAGGAATTCGGTCTGGACGAGACCGTGCTGTCCGAAGAAGACCTGGCCAAGCGCCGCCAGCGCCTCAAGCAGTTGATCAAGCTGGGCAAGACGCGGGGTTACCTGACCCACGGCGAAATCTCCGACCACCTGCCCGACAAGCTGGTCGACGCCGAGACGCTGGAAGTCGTGATCTCCATGCTCAACGACATGGGCGTGGCCGTCTACGAACAGACCCCGGACGCCGAGACCCTGCTGCTGAACAACACCGGCCCGACCGCCGCCACCGAAGAGGAAGCGGAAGAGGAAGCCGAAGCCGCCCTGTCCACCGTGGACAGCGAATTCGGCCGCACCACCGACCCGGTGCGCATGTACATGCGCGAGATGGGCACGGTCGAGCTGCTGACCCGCGAAGGCGAAATCGAGATCGCCAAGCGCATCGAAGGCGGCCTGATGGACATGATGGAGGCCATCAGCGCCTCCCCCGCCACCATCGCCGAGATCCTGCGCCTGGGCGAGGAAATCCGTGAAGGCAAGATCGTCATCTCCACGGTCGTTGACGGCTTCGTCAACGCCCAGGAAGCCGACGACTTCGTGGCCGAGGAAGACTTCGACGAGTACGACGAAGCCGACGACGACGACGGCAAGGGCGGCTCCAAGGCCCTGACCAAGAAACTCGAGGAGTTGAAGAACCAGGCGCTGGAGCGCTTCGACCGCCTGCGCAGCCTGTTCGAGAAGGTGCACAAGATCTACGACAAGGAAGGCTACGGCACCCCGGCCTACCAGAAGGCGCAGAAGTCCCTGTCCGACGAGCTGATGACCATCCGCTTCACGGCCAAGACCATCGAGAAGCTGTGCGACCTGGTGCGCGCCCAGGTGGACGACATCCGCAAGAAGGAGCGCGAGCTGCGCCGCATCATCGTGGACAAGTGCGGCTACCCGCAGGACCACTTCATCACCGACTTCAGCGGCCGCGACAAGCACGGCCAGCCGGCGCGTTCGCATCTGCTGGACCTCAAGTGGATCGAGAAGCAGGCCCACGCCGGCAAGCCCTGGAGCGCCGTCATGGCGCGCAACATCCCCCCGGTGCAGGACCTGCAGCAGAAGCTGATGGACCTGCAGTCGCGTGTGGTGGTGCCGCTGGACCAGCTCAAGGACATCAACAAGCGCATGAACGAGGGCGAGGCCTCCTCGCGCGCGGCCAAGAAGGAAATGATCGAGGCCAACCTGCGCCTGGTGATCTCCATCGCCAAGAAGTACACCAACCGCGGCCTGCAGTTCCTGGACCTGATCCAGGAAGGCAATATCGGCCTGATGAAGGCCGTGGACAAGTTCGAATACCGCCGCGGCTACAAGTTCTCGACCTACGCCACCTGGTGGATCCGCCAGGCCATCACCCGCTCCATCGCGGACCAGGCCCGCACCATCCGCATCCCGGTGCACATGATCGAGACCATCAACAAGATGAACCGCATCAGCCGCCAGCACCTGCAGGAGTTCGGCTTCGAGCCGGACGCCAGCCTGCTGGCGCAGAAGATGGAGATCCCCGAGGACAAGATCCGCAAGATCATGAAGATCGCCAAGGAGCCGATCTCGATGGAAACCCCCATCGGCGACGACGACGACAGCCACCTGGGCGACTTCATCGAGGACACGGCCAACACCGCCCCGGTGGAAGCCGCCATGCAGGCCGGCCTGCGCGACGTGGTCAAGGACATCCTGGACAGCCTGACCCCGCGCGAAGCCAAGGTGCTGCGCATGCGCTTCGGCATCGAGATGACCAGCGACCACACGCTGGAAGAGGTGGGCAAGCAGTTCGACGTGACGCGCGAACGCATCCGCCAGATCGAGGCCAAGGCCCTGCGCAAGCTCAAGCACCCGAGCCGTTCGGACAAGCTGCGCAGCTTCACCGACAACATCTGATTCGGGGAAAACCCGCAGCTCGGAAAGCCCGCCTCGTGCGGGCTTTTTCTTTTTATCGATTCCGCTTCATCGGATGAAAAAATCACTCCCTGATACAGCTACCCGGCGAAACGAATCACTAGAATCAAATCCATGTTCGCCCACCTGCGCTTGCACACCGAGTTCTCCGTCGTCGACAGCACGACCCGCATCGACGACATCGCCAAGGCTGCAGCCAAGGATGGCCAGCCGGCCCTGGCCATCACAGACCTGAACAACCTCTTCGGGGCGATCAAGTTCTACAAGGAAGCGCGCGGCAAGGGCGTCAAGCCCGTGATCGGCGTCGAGATCATCCTGGAAGGTCTGGGACAGGACCCGCTGGCCACCAGCAAGATGCTGCTGCTGGCGCAGAACAAGCAGGGTTACCTCAACCTCTCCGAAATCCTCGCGCGGGCCTGGACCGGCAATGTGCACAAGGCCCAGGCCGTGGTCAAGCTGGCCTGGCTCAAGGAGCTGCACGAAGGCCTGATCGTGCTCTCGGGGGCGCAGGCCGGCGCCGTGGGTCAGGCCCTGGTGCAGGGTGACATGGGCCGCGCGCACGATCTTGCGTTGCAGCTCTCGACCACTTTCCCGCACCGTTTCTATCTCGAGCTGCAACGCGCCGGCCGGCCCGACGACGAGGCCCACGTAGCCGCCACCGTGCAACTGGCCTCGCGCCTGAAGCTGCCGGTGGTCGCCACGCACCCGGTGCAGTTCGCCAAGGCCGACGACTATGAGGCGCACGAGGCGCGGGTGTGCATTTCCGAAGGCGAGATCCTGGGCAATCCGCGGCGCGTTCGCAAGTTCACGCGCGAGCAGTATTTCAAGTCCAGCGAGCAGATGAAGGCACTGTTCGCCGACATCCCCAGCGCCGTAACCAATACGCTGGAGATCGCCAAGCGCTGCAACCTCACCCTGGTACTGGGCAAGCCGCAGCTGCCCAACTTCCCGATTCCGGGTGGCCTGAGCATTGAAGAGTATTTCCGCAAGGTTTCCTTTGA
>JAGWTL010000003.1 GCA_028869035.1 Burkholderiales bacterium
TGCTGGGGCCGTCCACGGTCTTCTGGGTGGCGGTGGCGGCGTGCACGGTGGTCATGAGGCCGCGCTTGATGCCCCATTTGTCGTTGAGCACCTTGGCCACGGGGGCCAGGCAGTTGGTGGTGCAGCTGGCGTTGCTGATGATGGCCTGGCCGGCGTAGGTCTTGTCGTTCACGCCATAGACGAACATGGGGGTGTCGTCCTTGCTGGGGGCGGAGATGATGACTTTCCTGGCGCCGGCGGCCAGGTGCTTCTCGGCGCCGGCCTTGTCCAGGAAGAGGCCGGTGGATTCGATCACGACGTTGGCGCCGACTTCGTTCCACTTGAGGTTGGCCGGATCCCGCTCCTGCGTGAGGCGGATTTTCTTGCCGTTGACGATCAGGCTGGAGCCTTCGACGCTGACTTCGCCCTTGAAGCGGCCGTGCACGCTGTCGTGCTTGAGCATGTAGGCCAGGTAGTCGGGCTCGAGCAGGTCGTTGATGCCCACGATCTCGATGTCCTTGAAGTTGGCCACGGCTGAACGCAGCACGTTGCGCCCGATGCGGCCGAAGCCGTTGATGCCTACCTTGATCGTCATGATGACTCCTGAATGAAAACTGAAAACCAAACCATTCGCCCTGAGCTTGTCGAAGGGCCCTTCGTCCTGGCTCAGGACAGGCTTCGACAGGCTCAGCCCGAACGGGACTTAACCTTTGGCCAGCACGGCCTGCACCGTGTCCGCCACGTTCTCCGGCGTGAAACCAAAGTGCTTGAACAGCACCGGGGCCGGGGCCGACTCGCCATAGGTGTCGAGGCCCACCACGGCAGCGCAGCCGTATTTCCACCAGCCGTCGCTCACGCCCATCTCCACGGCCACGCGCGGCAGGCCTGCCGGCAGCACGGCCTGTTTGTAGGCCGGCTTCTGCTGGTCGAAGGTGGTGGTGCTGGGCATGGAGACCACACGCACGGCAATCCTCTTGGCAGCCAGCAGTTCCTGCGCCTTGAGCGCAAGCTGCACTTCGGAGCCGGTGGCGATGATGACGGCGCGGGCCTTTTGCTTCAGGCCCAGGTCGGCCGGCTCGGACAGCACGTAGGCACCGCGGCTGATGTCACCCAGGTCCTTCTTGGGTGCGTAAGGCAGGTTCTGGCGGCTCAGCAGCAGGGCCGTGGGCTTGCTCTTGTTTTGCAGGGCCACGGCCCACGCCACAGTGGTCTCGGCCGTGTCGGCGGGACGCCAGACGTCCAGATTGGGAATCAGGCGCAGGGAGGCCGCATGTTCCACCGACTGGTGCGTCGGGCCGTCCTCGCCCAGGCCGATGGAGTCGTGTGTGAACACATGCACCACGCGCTTTTTCATCAGCGCGGCCATGCGGATGGCGTTGCGTGAGTAGTCGCTGAAGGTCAGGAAGGTGCCGCCGTAGGGGATGTAGCCGCCGTGCAGGGCCACGCCGTTCATGATGGCGGCCATGCCGAACTCGCGCACGCCGTAGTTGATGTGGCGCCCTCCGTTGCCATGGCCCTCGGCATCGAAGCGCAGGCTGGGCGTGTGGCTGGTGTTGGTCAGGTTAGAGCCGGTCAGGTCGGCCGAGCCGCCCAGCAGCTCGGGCAGGGCGGCCGTGAAGGCTTCCAGCGCGATCTGGCTGGCCTTGCGCGTGGCCACGGTCTCGGCCTTGGTGTGGGCCGCCACGGCGGCGTCCACGGCCACCTGGGCAAAAGCCTTGGGCAGGTCGCCCGCCATGCGGCGCTTGAACTCGGCGGCGAGTTCGGGATAGGCGGCGGTGTAGGCGGCGAACTGTTCGTTCCAGGCAGCTTCTCGCGCCTGGCCGGCGGCCTTGGCGTCCCAGTCGCCGTAGGCCTCGGCCGGGATCTCGAAGGGGCCGTGCGTCCAGCCCAGGGCCTCGCGCGTCAGGGCAATTTCCTCGGCCCCCAGGGGCTCGCCGTGGGCCTTGGCGGTGTTGGCACGATTGGGGCTGCCCTTGCCGATGGCGGTCTTGCAGATGATCAGCGTGGGCTTGTCCGCCGACTCCTTGGCGCGGGCGATGGCTTCGGACACCACGGCCGCGTCATGGCCATTGACAGAGCCGATCACGTTCCAGCCGTAGGACACGAAACGCAGCGCAGCGTTGTCGCCATACCAGGGCGCGACCTGGCCGTCGATGGAGATGCCGTTGTCGTCGTAGAAGGCGATCAGCTTGTTGAGCTTCCAGGCGCCGGCCAGGGAAGCGGCCTCGTGGCTGATGCCTTCCATCATGCAACCGTCGCCCAGGAAGACATAGGTGTGGTGGTCAACGATGTCGTGGCCGTCGCGGTTGAATTCCCTGGCCAGCAGCTTCTCGGCCAGCGCCATGCCCACGGCATTGGTCACGCCCTGGCCCAGCGGGCCGGTGGTGGTTTCCACGCCGGGGGTGTGGCCCACTTCTGGGTGGCCGGCCGTCTTGCTGCCGAGCTGGCGGAAGTTCTTCAACTCCTTCATGGGCAGGTCGTAGCCCGTCAGGTGCAGCAACGCGTACAACAGCATGGAGGCATGGCCGTTGGACAGGACGAAACGGTCGCGATCGGCCCATTGCGGGTTGGTCGGGTTGTGCTTGAGGTGTTCACCCCAGAGCGCAACGGCCATGTCGGCCATGCCCATGGGCGCACCCGGGTGTCCGGAGTTGGCTTGTTGCACTGCGTCCATTGCCAGCGCGCGGATCGCGTTGGCCATCTGTCGGGTATTTGCCATGTGGGGGCCGCTCCGGAGGGGGTCAGGGGAAACCCGGTATTTTACCGGTGACCGCTTGGGACCTCGCAACGACGAGCCGCGCGCCGTCCCATGGTCTACAGTGAGGGTGTGCAAGTTCCGATTTCCATCAAGACCATGGTGCTGGCGGCAGGGCGAGGCGAACGCATGCGCCCCTTGACCGATGCCACACCCAAGCCCCTGTTACCAGTGCAGGGCAAGCCACTGCTGCAGTGGCATGTCGATGCCTTGGCTGATGCCGGTTTCACTGACATCGTGATCAACACCGCCTGGTTGGGTGAACAGATACCCGCCCACTTCGGGCCACAGCCGCACAGCAGCAACGACCAGCCCCTGGCGATCGAGTACTCCTGGGAAGGGCTGGATTTTGGCAGTGCACTGGAAACCGCCGGAGGCATCGTGCGCGCACTGCCGCTGCTGGGCGACATCTTCTGGGTTCTGGCTGGCGATGTGTATGCCCCCGGTTTCCCCTTCTCCATGCAGGCCGTGCAGCGCTTCGCGCGCAGTGACAAGCTGGCCCACCTCTGGCTGGTGCCCAACCCCTCCCACAACCCACGCGGCGATTTCGGCCTGGCCAGCGACCCGCAGGCACCAGGCCGGCAGTTGGCCCTGAACCAGGCGGCCGTGACCTACACCTACAGCACCATCGGGCTGTTCCGGCGCGAATTCTTCACCCGGCCCTGGTGCGACATTGCACCGGGCAACCCGCAGGGAGTAAAAACCCCGCTGGCCCCCTTGCTGCGCCGGGCCATGGACAATCAACGCATCAGCGCTGAGCTCTACACCGGGCCGTGGACCGATGTCGGCACACCCGAGCGTCTGGCGCAACTCAACGAAAACGCCCCGTCATGAGCACCCTCCTCCTTTACGCACAGCGCCGCGCGCGTCTGGCCGCCCAGCTCGGCCCCGATGCCGTCGCCATCGTGCCCACGGCACCCGAACACCTGCGCAACCGCGACAGCGAATTCCTGTTCCGCTTCGACAGCTATTTCCACTATCTGAGCGGCTTTGGCGAACCCAACGCCTGGCTCGTCATCACCAGCGAAGGCCACACCACGCTGTTTTGCAACCCCAAGGACCTGGAGCGCGAGATCTGGGACGGCATCCGCCTGGGCCCCGAAGCGGCACCAGCCGCGCTGGGTGTGGACGCAGCCTATCCGGTGACCGAGCTGGAGCAGCGGCTGCCCAAGCTGCTGGAAAACAAGGCCACGGTCTGGTACCCCTTCGCCACGCACGCCGGCCTGGAGGGCCGCATTGACGGCTGGCTGAAGACCGTGCGCTCGCGCGTGCGCTATGGCGCCCTGTGTCCCGAGGCCCAGCGCGATCTGTGCGCCCTGATGGATGAGATGCGCCTGGTGAAGGACGCTCACGAGCAGGACGTGATGCGGCGCGCCGCGCAGATCAGCGCCGGCGCCCACGTGCGCGCCATGCAGCTCTCGGCCCGCATGCTGCGCGCGGGCCAGGATGTGCGCGAGTACCACCTGGACGCCGAGCTGCTGCACGAGTTCCGCCGCCACGGCTCGCAATACCCGGCTTACGGCTCCATCGTCGCCGCCGGCGCCAATGCCTGCGTGCTGCACTACCGCGCCGACAGCGCGCCCATCCGCGACGGCGAACTGGTGCTGATCGACGCCGGCTGCGAGCTCGACGGCTACGCCAGTGACATCACGCGCACCTTCCCGGCCAATGGCAAATTCAGCGGCCCGCAACGTGCCCTGTATGAGCTGGTGCTGGCCGCGCAGGACGCCGCCGTGGCGGCCACCCATGCGGGCGCGCGCTTCGTGGAACCGCACGAGGCCACGGTGAAAGTGCTGTCCCAGGGTCTGCTGGACCTGGGCCTGCTCGACAAGCACAAGGTCGGAAGGGTGGACGACGTGATCGCCAGCCGCGCCTACTTCCGCTTCTACATGCACCGCACCGGCCACTGGCTGGGAATGGATGTGCATGACTGCGGGAGTTATGTCGAACCCAGCGAGCGGGGCACGCTCAGCGAGCGCCAGGATCCGCTCTCCGGCGAAGTCATCAAGGACCGGCCCAGCCGCATCCTGCAGCCCGGCATGTGCCTGACCATCGAGCCTGGCATCTACGTGCGTCCGGCCGAGGACGTGCCGCGCGAGTACTGGAATATCGGCATCCGCATCGAGGACGATGCCTTCGTCACGGCCAACGGCTGCGAGCTGATCTCGCGCGGCGTGCCGGTGAACGCCGGCGAGATCGAAGCCCTGATGCGCCCCTGAAACTGCGGCGCGGGTTAACCCCTAGCAAATTCCGGGATATGCCGGGAATAGACAGGCCAGTTTCGCGCTCTCTTGCATATGTTCCTGACATCTGAAGCCCGCTACAACCAATGGGTTCGTGATCACTACCGTTTCCTGACGCGCAGCGCCTGGGCGCTGACAGGATCGCGCGCCGTTGCAGAGGATGTGGTGCAGGACTGCTTCACCAATGCGTGGAAACACCGGGACCAGCTGCGCGACCTTACCCTGGTGCGGCCGTGGCTGTTCCAGATCATGCGTCGCAGCATCTTCCGCCACCTGCCGCCCTGCACGGTGTCCCTGGACGACAGCGATGAAGACCAGTGGGGTGAAGCAGCCGATGCCAGCATCGACAACCGGCTGGACGTGGTCAAGGCCCTCAGCCGTATTGCACCCATTCACCGTGAAGTCCTGGTGCTGCACTATTTCGACGACATGCCGACGGCGCTGATTGCCGAAGCACTGGAAATCGCGCCCGGCACGGTGCTCTCCCGGCTGGCGCGCGCACGCGATGCGCTCAAGAGCGCCCTGGTCATACCGGCACAGCCCTCCCGAGAGAACGACCAGACTACGGCTCCTGTCAGCGGGCGGATCACCCCGCTGCGCAAGATCTGAGACCGAGGGAACTGACCCATGCACCCGAAACTCGACGACGACTTTGACCTGCGGGCTCGCGCGGAACTCTCGCTGGCCTATGAAGCGGGCGAACCGCCAGGCGCGCTGTTCCGTCATACGCCCTGGTACTCGCGTCGCTGGCTCCAGACCTGCTGCGCGCTGGCTTTCGCGGCCGGCACCCTGTTGGGCGGCGTGCTGGCCGTCCGCCCGAACGAGCTGGTGCGTGGCGCCATCGAGCACGAGTACTACGAGCGCACCCTGCGCGGCAGCTTCATGGAGTCGTCCACCCTGCTCGCGCAACTGGGCCTGGAGACGAGCAAGCCCGTCCCGGGCTATCCGCAACTCATGCGCCCCTGCGACATCGACGGCAGGCTGGCTTACCACCTGACCACCTTCTTCGAGAAGGGCGGCATCGTCACCGTCTTTGCCTTCGACCAGGCGGTCAGCCTGAAGGAGGGCCAGGGCTGGTGGGGCAACGTCCACTGGCAGGTGATCATCGGGCGTGACGGTCGCCCGCTGATCATGGTTTCCGAAAAGAAGAAGGCGCTGGGCGTTGCGTACCGCGTCTTCTCCCAGCCGCCAGCCTGACGGCCCGGCTTCCCTTCCCCATCCCCGATTCACAAACGACAGGAGACAAAAGCATGCGAGATATTCCCGGTAAACGCCGTTTCGTTGCAGCTGCCGGCACGCTGCTGGCCGGCGCCTTTTTTGCCAGCCGCGCGCAGGCCACGGCCAAGGATGACAGGCCCAACAAGCTGGTGATCCAGGTCAGCGACAACGATCCGGGGAAATGGGGGCTGGCACTGAACAATGCGCAGAATGTGGTCAACGATCTGGGTGCGAGCACCGTGGCGTTGGAAATCGTGGTCTACGGTCCCGGTATCGGCATGCTCAAGAGCGACTCACCGATGGCGGCGCGTATTGCGGCTGCGCTCAAGGGCGGCATGCAGATCGTCGCCTGCGAAAACACGCTCAAGGCTCAGAAGCTCACCCATGCCGACATGCTGCCCGATATCGGCTACGTGCCGGCCGGCGTCGTGGAGCTGATGCAAAAGCAACAGCAGGGCTACGCCTATATCCGCCCCTGATTTTTCTCCCGCCTTTCATTTCAACAAGTAGACATCACATGCAAACTCGTCGCGAGACACTGAAACAAAGCGCCGTGGTGGCGGGCCTGCTGGCCTCCGCCGGCATGATCCCGCAGCAGGCTGCGGCCTACGAGAAGGCTGCCTTCGACGCCAAGACCGTGGCCGACGTGACCAAGGCGCTGGGCGCTGGCGCTCCGGTGGAGAGCAAGGACGTGACCATCGGGGGTCCGGACATTGCCGAAAACGGCGCCGTGGTGCCGCTGACCGCCGGCACCACGCTGTCGGGTGTGAAGCGCATGCTGATCCTGGTGGAGAAGAACCCCTCCGCCATGGTGGCCATGTTCAACGTCAGCGAAGCGGTCGAAACCAACTTTGCCACGCGCGCCAAGATGGGCCAGTCTTCGGATGTGTATGCCGTGGCCATCATGAACGACGGCAAGGCCTTCTTTGCGAAGAAGGAAGTCAAGGTGACGCTGGGCGGCTGCGGCGGCTGATCGCTCGCCAGAGGCAAGCCACCGATTCAACACAGATTTAGGAGTATCAAAAAATGGCAGATCCGATGCGCATCCGCGCGCAAGCCGCTGGCGACAAGGCCACCGTGCGCGTACTCATGAGCCACGAAATGGAATCCGGTCAACGCAAGGACTCGGCTGGCAAGCTGGTTCCGGCCTGGTTCATCAATGAAGTGAGCGCCTCCCTCAATGGCAAGGTCGTGATGACCGCCGAGTGGGGCCCGGCCGTGTCCAAGAACCCGTTCATGCAGTTCGTTGTCAAGGGCGCCAAGGCCGGTGACAAGATCAGCGTGAGCTGGAAGGACAACAAGGGCGACAGCCGCACCGACGAAGCCACGGTGTCTTGATTCCAACAAGGAGACAAAGCGATGACTGCGAAGTTCAAATCTCTCGGCTGTGCCTTGGCTGCCGGCCTGTTGATGGCGGGCCCGGCACTGGCCCAGTCCGACGCGGAAAAGGCGATCGACGAGTATCGCGCGATGATCGCCGACGGCAATCCTGCCGATCTGTGGGAAGCCAAGGGCGAAGATCTGTGGAAGAAGAAGGCGGGTCCGAAGAACGTCTCGCTCGAACAATGCGACCTGGGCCTGGGCCCGGGTGTGCTGAAAGGCGCGTACGTGCAACTGCCGCGCTACTTTGCCGACGCCGGCCGGGTCATGGACGTTGAAATGCGCCTGTCCCATTGCATGCGTACGCTGCAAGGCAAGGACGTCAAGGACGCCGTCTACAACAAGGATGATCACAAGGACATCATCGCCCTGGCCACCTACGTGGTGACCCAGTCCAAGGGCATGCCCGTCAACGTGCCGCAGTCACACGCCGAGGAAAAGCGCATGTACGACCTGGGAAAACAGGCTTTCTTCTACCGCGCCGGCCCCTATGACTTTTCCTGCGCCACCTGCCACAACGCCGATGACAAGCGCATCCGCCTGCAGGGGCTGCCCAACCTGACCCAGAATGGCCCGGCCGGCCGCGCCTTCACGTCCTGGCCCGCCTATCGCGTGAGCAACAGCCAGCTCTGGCCCATGCAGCAACGCCTGAACGACTGCCTGCGCCTGCAGCGCTTCCCGCATCCGAAATTCGGATCCGAAGCCACCGTCGCCCTGTCGGTGTTCATGGGCGTCACCGGCAAGGGTGTGCCCTCGCTGGCTCCAACCATCAAGCGCTGATCCGGCCCAGGAGAAATCAACATGAAAAAATCAACATTCATTGCTGCTGCCGTTTCTGTTCTCGTGCTGGCCGGCTGCGCCACCTTTGCCGGTGGCGACAACCATCAGGCCACCAAGGACATGCTGCTCAAGTCCTTCGAGACCAAGGGCATTGCCACGATTGACCGGCTGAACCAGGACGAGCTCCAAGCCGCCTGCTCGCAAGCGGAACTGACCGGCAAGGGCCTGGACGACCAGCTGCGCGCCCGCCTGGAAGCTGCCCAGATGGCCACCATCCAGCCGCCGTCTGACGGCAAGTACCTGGGCGACTGGACCCAGGCAGAAAAGATTGCCCAAAGCGGGGTCGGCATGGCCTGGAACAATACGGCCACCACGGTCAATGGCGGCAACTGCTATGCCTGTCACCAGCTGACCAAGAAGGAGATTTCCTTCGGTACCCTGGGCCCGAGCTTGTACAACTACGGCAAGCTGCGGGGTGTGAGCGACCCCAACAGCCCGGCTTCCAAAGCCATGGTCGAGTACACCTGGGGCAAGCTGTACAACGCCAAGGCCTATAACGCCTGCACCAACATGCCGCGCTTCGGCCACCTTAAGGGCCTGACCGAGACCCAGCTCAAGGATCTGGTGGCCTACCTGCTCGATCCCAAGTCGCCCGTCAACCAGTAAAGGCAAGCCAGCGTCAAGCCCTCTCGCTGCAGCAAGAGGGCTTTTTTCATCGGCCGATTCAACGGTTTGAGTCACCAGGATTTGTGTTCCGTTGGGAGTCTGCGCGTGAAACTTTTGCATCTGCTCGGGTATTTGTGTCTGACGGTCTTGCTGGTGTTGGGCGGGCCGGCGCGCGCCCAATCTCAGCGGGTGCTGGCCATCAGCGAAGGCACCTCTGGCGGTCTCGACCATGCTCGCGCCATTGCCAAGTACCAGGACCTGGCCAACCTCATTGGAGACGTGCTGAAGACCAAGGTCAGCGTGGTATTTATCCGTGAGTTCGCAACGCTGGAAAACGGCATGAAGGAGGGCAAGTTTGACTTCGTCATGGCACGCCCGAGCGACTACCCGGCACGCGGCATGCGCGACGACGGTTACCACTATCTGGCCAATGCCATGCCGGATGGCCAGTGCCTCATCGTCGTGCCCAAGAACTCGCCGCTCAAGACGCTGGCCGACGCGCGCGGCAAGCGCTTCGCCATGCCCGAGCAGGTTTCCTACATGTCACGCTTCTGCCGCGCCGCTTTGCGCGACCATGGCATCGATCTGAGCAAGGAGAACGTGCAATACGTCCGCGAGCAGGCTGCGGTCACCTTCTACATGGAGAACCGGTTTGCCGATGTCGGCGCCATCGCCTCCTACTCCGGTCCTGCGAAAAGCCTCGACAAGGACGGATTTCGCATCCTGCACAGCAGCGTCACCCAACCCTATTTCCCGCTGGTGGCGCATGCCAGGTTCAAGCCCGAGCACCTCAAGGCGATACAGCTGTCGCTGGCCTCGCTGTCGGAAAAGCCCGGGGGCCCCGAAATCCTTCGGCGCATCGGCATCGCGGCTTTTGATGCCGGTGCGGAAGAACGCATGAAATCACTGCTGGCTTGGCTTGAGAAGTAAGCCACTCCTATGCCCTTTCGGGAAAAGCAGCCGGCCTTCAGAATAGATAAAAACTACCATGATGGTCAGTCTCATTCTTTTTTGATGATGCTGTCTTGAGCAGCTTCGCCCGCGCCAATCTGCTCACACGCAAGAAAACCGCGAACTATTACCGGGCCCACATCACCGTGGCCGGTGCTGCGGCTTATGCCGTGACCGGCGCTCTGCTCACCGAGCCTGCGGGAACTTGAGCCCGACTGACTCGCCGGTTTTGCCTGTACGTAAAAACCGAGAGTCCTTTTCCAGGTGTCCCGACCAGAACCGTGGCTTTCGGGGTCTACAATCCGAGTCCCCATAGAAGCAGACCGTTGGGACCGGAGGTGCGGATCATCGCACTGCTCGGCCCCACCACAAATCAGGCCTGCAGCAGGAGTTGATTGATGTCCAGCACCCCGTCGTCCAACGACAAGCGCGAGCAGCTGCGCAGCGCCGCCCTCGAGTACCACGAGTTCCCCACCCCCGGTAAGATCGCCATCGCTGCCACCAAGCAGCTGGTCAACCAGCACGATCTGTCCCTTGCCTACACCCCCGGTGTGGCCACCCCGTGCGAGGAGATCGTCAAGAACCCCAACAATGCCTTCAAGTACACCAGCCGCGGCAACCTGGTGGGCGTGATCACCAACGGCACCGCCGTGCTGGGCCTGGGCGATATCGGCCCGCTGGCCTCCAAGCCGGTGATGGAAGGCAAGGGCGTGCTGTTCAAGAAGTTCGCCGGCATCGACGTCTTCGACATCGAGATCGACGAAAAGAAGGACCTGGACAAGCTGGTCGACATCATCGCCGCGCTGGAGCCCACCTTCGGCGGCATCAACCTCGAAGACATCAAGGCGCCGGACTGCTTCTACGTCGAGCGCAAGCTGCGCGAACGCATGAAGATCCCGGTCTTCCACGACGACCAGCACGGCACCGCCATCGTGGTGGCCGCTGGCCTGATCAACGGCTTGAAGGTCGCCGGCAAGGACATCAAGGACGTCAAGCTCGTCACCTCGGGCGCCGGCGCCGCCGCCCTGGCCTGTCTGGGCCTGCTGCTCAAGATGGGCATGCCGCGCAAGAACATCTGGGTGACCGACCTGGCCGGTGTGGTCTATGAAGGCCGTACCGAGCTGATGGACGATGACAAACGCCAGTTCGCACAGAAGACCGATGCGCGCAAGCTGGGCGATGTGATCGCTGACGCCGACATCTTCCTCGGTCTGTCGGCCGGTGGCGTGCTCAAGGCCGACATGGTCAAGCGCATGGCGCCCAAGCCCATCATCTTCGCGCTGGCCAACCCGAATCCGGAAATCGACCCCGCCGAAGCCAAGGCCGCGCGTGACGACGTCATCATGGCCACGGGCCGCACGGACTACCCGAACCAGATCAACAATGTTCTCTGTTTCCCCTACATCTTCCGCGGTGCCCTGGACGCACGCGCGTCCACCATCACGGACGAGATGGAGATCGCCGCAGTGCGCGCCATGGCCGAACTGGCCCAGGCCGAACAGAGCGAGGTAGTGGCCGCAGCCTATGCCGGTGAACAGCTGTCCTTCGGCCCCAACTACCTGATCCCCAAGCCCTTCGACCCGCGCCTGATGATCAAGATTGCGCCGGCCGTGGCCCAGGCGGCCATGGACAGCGGCGTGGCACAGAACCCGATCACCGACATGGAGGCCTACCGCGAGAAGCTGCAGGCCTTCGTCTACGCCTCGGGCACAACCATGAAGCCCATCTTCCAGGCCGCCAAGAAAGCCGCCAAGAAGCGCGTGGCCTATGCCGAGGGCGAAGAAGAACGCGTGCTGCGCGCCGCGCAGATCGTGGTGGACGAGGGCATCGCCCGCCCCACGCTGATCGGCCGCCCGGCCATCATCGCCCAGCGTGTCGAGAAGTTCGGCCTGCGCCTCAAGGAGGGCCAGGACTACGACGTGGTCAACGTCGAGCACGACGAGCGCTACCGCGACTTCTGGCAGACCTACCACCGCATGACCGAGCGCAAGGGCGTGACCGTGGCCATCGCCAAGATCGAACTGCGACGCCGCCTCTCGCTGATCGGCGCCATGCTGCTGCACAAGGGCCATGTGGACGGCCTGATCTGCGGCACCTGGGGTACCAACCCCATGCACCTGCAGTACATCGATCAGGTCATCGGCAAGCGCGCGGGTGTTCACACCTATGCCTGCATGAACGGCCTGCTGCTGCCGGACCGTCAGCTTTTCATCCTCGACACCCACGTCAACTACGACCCCAGCGCCGAGCAGCTGGCCGAAATCACCGCCATGGCCGCCGAGGAGATGATGCGCTTCGGCCTGCGCCCCAAGGCCGCCCTGCTGAGCCACTCCAACTTCGGCAGCAGCAACCAGCCCAGTGCGGTCAAGATGCGCCAGACCCTGGACCTGCTGCGCGTGCAGGCGCCCTGGCTGGAGGTGGACGGCGAGATGCACGGCGACGTGGCCCTGGACGCCGTGGCCCGCCAGGCCATCATGCCCAACAGCACGCTCAACGGACCGGCCAACCTGCTGGTCATGCCCAATATCGACGCGGCCAATATCGCCTACAACCTGCTCAAGACGGCGGCTGGCGGCAACATCGCCATCGGCCCGGTGCTGCTGGGCGCCGCCCAACCTGTCCATATCCTTACAGCCAGCACCACCGTTCGCCGCATCGTCAACATGACGGCGCTGACCGTGGCCGACGCCAACGCGTCGCGCTGAGTCCGCAAGACAGCAAGCACCAACTTATTATCATTCCTGACACCGGGGCCTGCCCAATAATTGGGCAGGCCCTTGCTTTTTTGGGCCAGATCGGCGACACTCTCGGGCTTGAATCCTTCGGGTTTACCCGGGGAGTGATGACAAGGTCGACTCATGGCACGCAGCTCAGGCATCAAGTTGGTACTCACTGGCTTTTTGTTGGCGCTGGCTTGTGTGTCCCCCGGTGTGGAGGCCCGAGGCCCGGCACCGGCGGACGCGTCCATGACGGTGCCGGTGGCAGAACTGCCACGCCAGGGTGCGCAAACCTATCACCTGATCCTTCAGGGCGGGCCGTTTGCGTACGAAAAGGATGGTTCGGTGTTTGGCAACCGCGAGCGCTTGCTCCCGGTCCAGAAACGCGGTTACTACCGTGAATACACCGTGGCGACACCTGGTGCCCGCAACCGGGGTACGCAGCGGATTGTGTGTGGTGGAGCGCCGAAGACGCCGGATGCCTGTTATTACACGGCCGATCACTATGCGAGTTTTCGCCGGATCGTGCCCTGAATCGAATCAGTGTTATAGCCAAGAAAGTGACGCGGGGATGGATACACCACTTCGTACTGTGAGAACCAATATCGTTCAGTCGATCCGTGCCTTCCGGGTATCGGATCTGCAGGAGGCTGCCCAGGGCCTGGGTCACCACTTCCTGTACGCCAACCTGGCTCAGGCCCAGTCGCGGCAGGACGTGCTCGACCTGATCGCCCAGCAGTTCATGCTGCCGGCCAACGTCGGCAAGAACTTCGATGCCCTCTACGACTGCATGACCGACCCGCTGCACAAGTCGGGCCCGCAGCCGGGTTTCATCGCTGTGCTGGAACACATCCCGGCCAATGCCAAGTTCGACAAGGAAGCCCGCGAGCAGTTGCTCGACATCTTCCGCGACGCGGCGGACTACTGGAGCGACCGCAAGGTCCCGTTCCGGTGTTTCTATTCTTTTCTGTAGCCCGTTCTGCACAAACCAGCCAAGCAGAACGGGCGAACGAGGCGAAGGTGGAAGGCGTCGCAAGCGAAGCCGCTCCGGCAGGGATAGAGCCAGGGGAGGAAGGCGGCGAAAAGATGCCGACCGACAAGCTGCTCGACGTGTCACCGTTGGCGCTGCGCATGAGCAGCCCGTTTAATGCTGGCTATTGGCTCGCTGCCGCGTAGCCAATAGCCAGCCGAAGCACCCCCTGAGTCGCTTCGCGCCTTCCCCCTCTGAAGAGGGGGACGCACCCAGCGGCCTGGCAAAGCCAGTTCCGCGGGTGCCCACGAACAAAAGCCACCGCTAGTCGGTGGCTTTTTTACTTCATAGAGCCGCGGCTTGGGCCAGGGCGACGTACTCGGCCACTGGCACTTCCTCGGCGCGGCGCTGCAGGTCGAAGTTGCCCGTCTGGCCCTTTTCCTCCAGCCAGCGCCCCAGGGTGTGGCGCAACAGCTTGCGCCGCTGGCTGAAAGCCACCTGCACGATCTCCCCGAGCCGCTTCACGTCCAGGGACGCCGGCAGGGCATGAGGCACCATGCGCACCACGGCGCTGTCCACGCGCGGCGGTGGATCGAAGCTCTCGGGCGGCACGAACAGCACGTTCTCCATGGCGTAGCGCCACTGCAGCATCACGCTCAGACGGCCATAGTCGGCCGTGGCCGGCGCAGCGACCATGCGGTCGATCACCTCTTTTTGCAGCATGAAGTGCTGGTCTTCGACCACGCCCACATGGTCCAGCAGATGGAAGAGGATGGGTGTGGAGATGTTGTAAGGCAGGTTGCCGACCACCCGCAGCTTCTGCGCATTTTGCACCCGGGCCAGTTGCGTGAAATCGACCTTGAGCACGTCCGACTCGACCACTTCCAGCTGGGCATGGGCACGCAGGCGCGCCGCCAGGTCGCGGTCGAGTTCAATGACGACGAGTCGCCCCAGGCGTTCGACAAGGGGCTGGGTGAGCGCCGCCAGGCCCGGGCCGATCTCGACCATGACCTGTCCCGGGCGCGGATCGATGGCGCGCACGATGCCGTCGATGATGCCGTCGTCGGACAGAAAATGCTGGCCGAAGCGTTTGCGCGGAATATGCTTCATTGGGGCGCTTCGCGCAGCTCGACGTAGGCGCGCGCGCGCGTATCGCGCACCCAGTTGCCATAGGCCTCTTCGTACTTCTTCTCGCGCAGCATATTGCGCACCAGCGCACGCTGGTCGCGCGCACTGAGCGGAGCGTTGCGACGTTCCAGCAGCTGGATCAGGTGCACGCCGAAACGCGAGATCAGCGGCTGGCTGATCTCGCCCGGCGCCAGCTGGTCCATGACCCGCTCGAATTCAGGCACGAACATGCCGGGGGTGGCCCAGCCCAGATCGCCGCCCTGGGACGCGCTGCCATCCTGGGACTGCTGGCGTGCCAGGGTTGCAAAATCGGCCTCCCCGGCCACGATGCGACGGCGGAAATCGTTGAGCTTGTCACGGGCCTGGGCCTCGCTGAGCTGGGTGCTGGGCACCAGCAGGATATGGCGCGCATGGCTTTGTGTCACGGTCGCCGGCGGCAGACCGCTCACGCGGCGTTCCAGCAGCTTGATCACGTGAAAACCTGCCCCTGAACGCACCGGCCCGACCACCCCGCCAGGCGCCAGCGTGCGCGTAGCCTCCAGGAACAGGGGCGGATAGCGGTCCGCCGTGCGCAGGCCCAGCTGGCCGCCATTGGCACGATCGGCCGCATCGGAGAATTCACGCACCAGCGTGGCAAAGTCTTCTCCGGCTCGCGCGCGCTGCAGTGCGCGCTGGGCCTTGGCCTCCAGCTCGGCCACCTGCTGCTCGCCGGCCCCCTCTGGCACGGCAACCAGCAGGTGCGCCATCTGGATTTGCTGGTTGGCCGGGTCAGCGCTGCGTTCCTGCTGTTCGGTCAGGTACTGCTCCACCTCGGCATCACTGACACGCACGCGCGCTTCCACTTCCCGCTCACGCAGACGGGTCAGCAGGAGCTGGTCGCGCAGCTGGTCGCGAAAGCGCTGGAGATCGATGCCTTCACGCTGCAGCTGCTGACGCAGCTGCGTGACGGACAACTGGTTCTGGCTGGCCACGGACTGCTCGGCCTGGTCAATCGAAGGCTCGTCGACCTTGATGCCCTGCTCACGCGCCAGCTGCAGCTGCACACGCTCACTGATCATCTGGTCCAGCACCTGCTTCGCGATTTCCCGCGCCTCGGGCAGGGGACGGCGCTGGGCCGCGAGCTGGCGCCGGACACGTTCAACCTCGACGCGGACCTGCTGATTGGTGATGGGCTCGGCATTGACCACGGCGACGATGTAGTCACCCGCCTGCACGCCGGTCACCGGCGGCGGGGCCAGCGGCGCAGAAGTTGCCGGTGTTGCCGGAGCACGCAGGCCCTGGGACCAGGCAGGCAGACAGGCCATGGCCGTCAGGGTCAGGACCAGATATCGGTAGCACGTCATGGGATCAATCGTAATTGCTGAATCGGCTGGGCGCGGTGACCTGCTCACGCAGGTACTGGTACCGCGGTATATTGTTCTTGAGGGTCTGCAGAGGATCGATGCCCAGGCGCGAGAAACCAACGAGCTCCAGCTGGAACATGATGCGCTGGTTGGTTGACACCAGGCCCGTCTGCAGGCGCTCCAGCACGACACGTCCAAGCCAGCACCCCGCATCGTACTCAAACCCGATGATGGAATCGACCAGCTTGTTGTCCTGCAGGCTGTAGTTCAGGCGCCCGACGCTGTACCAGCGCCCCGAACCCTGGCCACGGCCCGGCCCCAGATCCTGCCCGCGGTCACCCCACAGGTCATTGATCGGCCATTGCCAGCCGATGTCCACCAGTTCGCTCAGGCCGCGCTGGAATCGGTAGGCCATGTTGAGGACTCGGTAGTGCCCCGGGTTGTAACGGGCAGAGACCGTGGAGCGGACGGATTTTTCCGTCGCCGGGTTGTACTGCACCGTGCTGTCCAGGTACCAGCGCGGATCGAGCGTCAGGCCGGCGCCCAGCAGGATGTCGCTGATACCCTTGGCGGCCGGGGTGCCGCCGGGCAGTGTCACCCGCTGGTCCGCCAGACGGAAGCGCTGGGCGATGCCCAGGCGCACGATTTCGGCGCCGCTGTCGGGATCGAGCAGGCGGCTGGACAGGCCGGCCGTCAGCAGGTCGTTATCGGCGATGCGGTCATTGCCGACAAAGGCGTTTTCCGCATAGATGCTGGCGAAGTTGAAGTCGGTGGCGCCGGAGTCGTAGTTGGGCAGATAGTTCTGGTCGACGTAGGGCGTGTTGACGTAGAAAAGACGCGGCTCCAGGGTCTGGCGGAAACGGTTGTCGAAATAGCTGGCTTCCCGCTCGAAGATCAGGCCGCTGTCCAGGCTGTAGGTGGGCACATTGCGCGTCGCCTGCCACTGGCCGTTCGCCAGCGGGGCGTCGAAGTTATAGGTGGCCGAATGCAGCTGCACCTTGGGCACGATGAAACCGGCCGCGCCCAGCAGGGGGTAACTCAACTGGCCGCGCATCACGCTGCGCTGGGTATTGGGCTGACCGGTCAGGCGACGGTCGGCCTGGAAGTCGGTGTACTCGGCTTCCAGACCCAGATCAAAACCGCCCGCATCGGGCTGCAGATAGCGCCCTGTGATCTGCGGCATGCGATCGTAGGGGGGGGTGATGGGCGCCAGCGGATCCTGCAGGGTCTGCCACTTGAGCGTGCGCAGCGACGCTGAGTAGAAGTTCTTATTCCAGTTCAGCGAGGCGTCATTGGCCAACAGGCGCGATGTCAGGGAAGTCGTTGCGCGCGGGAAATCCCGCCAGTAGTCGTCATCGCTGACCCGGTTGAGGTTCAGGCTGAGTCCCAGCCCGCCCACGCTGGCACTGCCGGTGTCGATCACGCCGGTGTGCTGGTAGGAGCCGCCCCAACGGTCGCGGTCACGCAGCAGGTCACCCGGCATGTAGTCGGCACGCAAGCGCCCCTGGTAGGCCTGCTCAAGATAACGGAACTCGCCGCCGTAATTGATGCCGCGCTTGCTCATGGCGGTCGGATAGAAGGTCGCATCCCGGTTGGGCGCGATGTTCCAGTAATACGGCACCGTCACCTCGGTGCCGCTGATGCTGTCCACCCCGAAAGTCGGCGCGAGCAGGCCAGACTTGCGCTTCTCCGTCAGGGGGAAACTCACGGAGGACACACCGACCAGGCGCACGTCCTTGAAAGTCAGTGCGGCGTCTTCTGCCTGCGCCGTCTCCTCTTCGCTGTCGAAACGCAGCGTGGCCGCGCGCAGGATCCAGTCCGGCATCCAGTCCGGTCCGGGCTGGCGCTGGCAGGTCGTGAAAGTGGCATTGCGCACCACGGCGCGTTTGTCGTCCAGGAAGTCGATGCGCTCGGCCTCGCCATGGGCATCGTTGGCCAGCAGCTGGTAGCTCGGCTGCTCGAAGTAGCCCTCGAAGGCGTCCACCTTGAGCTCCAGCGCCGGGCCTTCAAAGATATTGCCGGCCTGATTGATGCGCACATGGCCCCGGGCCCGCGCCAGATCGCGCGCCTGGTCGTAGTCGAGATGTTCGGCGCGGATCACCAGATCGGTCCGGCGCAATTCGACCTGGCCCTCGAGCGCCACTTCGCTGTCGGTTTCAGCCGAAAGACGCTGGCCCGACAGGAAAGTAGGAGCGCCGCTGCGCTGCTCTTCCCCGATGCGCTCCTGCAATTGCGGACTCATGCGCAACTGCAAGGGCGCCGCAGCGGCCGACGCCGACTGCTGGGCATGCGCCCCGCTGCCCTGCCACAGCACACAGGCCAGCAGTGCCAGTGGTTTCAACACGGGACGCAAAGGGATGGACAAAACAGAAGGGCCCAGGGGAAGCAGGGTTTGTAGAATGGATTATCCATGAGCCTACCCACTTCCAGCCTTCTCGTTCCCTCTGCTGCAGGCCCGGCCGGGCCTTTTGTGTCCTGGTCTGATCCGGAGCGCGCCGCCGCGTTTGACCGCTGGCTGGGCGAATTGGCCGGCCCCCAGCAACTCCAGGCCGCCAGTCTGCGGCCGGCTTCGGCCGACGCCAGTTTCCGGCGCTACCTGCGCATCGACAGCGGCCTGGGCAGCCGCATCATCATGGACGCCCCGCCAGACAAGGAGAACTGTCGCCCCTTCGTGCAGGTCGCCGGCCTCATGGCGCAGGCCGGGCTGAACGTGCCGCAGATTCTGGCCTGGGATGCGCTTCAGGGCTTCATGCTCCTGTCCGATCTGGGCGGCCAGACCATGATGCAGGTCATCGACAAGGACAACGCCGCAACCAATCTGCCCCTGTACCTGAAGGCGGTCGATGCCCTGGTCGAATGGCAGACGGCATCTCGCCCGGATGTGCTGCCGGCCTACGACACGGCCCTGCTGCGCCGCGAGCTGGATCTGTTTCCTGACTGGTACCTGGCCAAATACCGCGGCGTCGCGGTCGAGGGCAGGCTGCGCGAGACGCTGGACAAGATGTTCGCGCTCATCATCGAGCGCAACCTGACCTGGCCTTGCGTCTACGTGCACCGTGACTTCATGCCGCGCAATCTGATGATCCCCGGTGATGCGGGTGAGGATCGCCTGGGCGTGCTCGATTTCCAGGACGCCGTTCACGGCCCCGTCACCTATGACATCGCCAGCCTCATGCGCGACGCCTTCCTGAGCTGGGAAGAGGATTTTGTGCTCGACGTCACCATCCGCTATTGGCAAAAAGCCCGCAAGGCCGGCCTGCCCGTGGGTGATGACTTTGGCGAGTTCTATCGGGGTGTCGAGTGGATGGGCCTGCAGCGTCACCTCAAGGTGGCCGGCATCTTTGCGCGGCTGACGCTGCGCGACGGCAAGCCGCAGTACCTGGCCGATGCGCCACGCTTCATCTCCTACATCCGCGCCACCTGCGCGCGCTACGTCGAGCTCAAGCCCCTGCTGCGCCTGGTGGATGAGGTCGAGGGCATCACCGCAGTCAGCGGCTACGCCTACGGCCGCGTCTGAAACCCTATGGCTTGCTACCCCTGCGCCCGGGCTGAGCCTGTCGAAGCCCCCGCGCAGCCCTTCGACAGGCTCAGGGCGAACGGATGCCTGGGCACTCGCGCCTAGCTGTTCCCCCATACCTCGCTCAACCATGCCCCGCTTTTACTGCCCCGGCCCGCTGGCCATCGGCGCCACGCTGACGCTGCCTGCCGGGGCCGCACGCCACGTGCAGGTCCTGCGCCTGCAACCCGGGGATGCGATCACGCTCTTCAACGGCGAAGGCGGCGAATGTTCGGCCACCGTCACGCGCATGGGCCGCAGCGACGTCGAAGTGCAAGTCGTCTCGCACGCAGCCATCGAGCGTGAAGCGCCGCGCGCCGTGCACCTGGCCCTGGGCATGCCCGCCAACGAGCGCATGGACTGGCTGGTCGAGAAAGCCACCGAACTGGGTGCGGCCAGCCTGCAGCCGCTGCAGGCCGAGCGCAGCGTGCTGCGCCTGGCCGGCGAGCGCGCCGAGAAGAAACGCAGCCACTGGCAGAGCGTGGCCATCGCCGCCTGCGAGCAGTGCGGGCGCAACTCCGTGCCGCCCGTGCATCCCATCCAGGCGCTGCCGGCCTGGCTGTCGTCCGCTCCGACGGGCCATCGCCTCTTGTTGTCCCTGCAATCCGACAGCGTGCCGCTGCCACAACACCTCGCCAGCCTGGACGCCGGGCCGGTGCTTTTCCTCTCCGGCCCCGAGGGCGGGCTGAGCGCGGCCGAGGAGCAGGCTGCGCTCAGCCAGGGTTTTGTGCCGGTCAGCCTGGGGGCCCGCACGCTGCGCGCCGAGACCGCACCGCTGGTCGCCCTCGCAGCCCTTACACTGGATTCATGAATGCACGCCTCTTGCTGCTGGCCGTCTGCCAGGGCCTGTTCTTCACCAACAACATCGTCTTCATCGCCATCAATGGCCTGGTGGGTCTGAGCCTGGCGCCGCTGGGCTGGATGGCCACGCTGCCCGTCATGGGTTATGTGGTGGGCGGCGCCCTGAGCACCGGCCTGGTGGCGCGCACGCAGGCACGCCGGGGCCGGCAAGCCTCCTTCCAGATCGGGCTGATGGTGGCGCTGCTCTCGGCCCTGCTTTGCGCCTATGCCGCCTGGAGCCGCAACTTCTGGTTGCTGGTGGTCGCCACAGTGATCGCGGGTTATTACAGCGCCAACGGCCAGCTCTACCGGTTTGCGGCGGCCGAGCTGGTGGTTCCGAATGACCGCGAGAAGGCCGTGTCCCTGGTGATGGCGGGTGGCCTGATCGGCGCCATCGTCGGCCCCAACCTTGCCAAGCACACCCGAGATCTGCTGGCCACGCCTTTTGCCGGCGCCTACCTGGCCCTGGCCGTCGTGGCCTTGCTGGGCCTGCTGGTCATGGCCTTCGTGAAGTTCCCGCCGGCGCCGCCTGCCGTTGCGGGCGCGCCAGCCGGGCGTTCGATCTGGGAGATCACGCGTCAGCCCCAGTTTTTCGTAGCCATCGTCGGCGCCGCCCTGGGTTTTGGCGTCATGAACCTGTTGATGGCAGCCACGCCGCTGGCCATGCAGGTCTGCGCTTACCCCTTTGACGACGCAGCCCTGGTACTGGAGTGGCATGTGATCGGCATGTTCGCGCCGGGCTTCTTCACGGGCCACCTGATCAAGCGTTACGGGACGCTGGCCATCATGGGCGTGGGCGTGCTGCTGAACTTCCTTTGCATCGCCATCGCGCTCACCGGCGTGGACCTGCACCAGTTCCTCATTGCCCTGTTCCTGCTGGGCGTGGGCTGGAACTTCCTCTTCACGGGCAGCACCACACTGGCCCTGCAGTCCTACCGCCCGGAGGAAAAGGACCGTGCCCAGGCCACCATCAATTTCTGTGTCTTCGCCGTGATGGCGCTGACGTCCTTCGCTTCCGGCGCGCTGGTGACAACGCAGGGCTGGTGGCTGCTCAACATCGGCTCGCTGCTGCCGGTAGCCCTGACGGGCTTGGCCCTGGTGTGGTTGGCGGTGAAGCGCAAGGCGGTCTAGGACCGCAGCTCGATCAGCGGGTCCGCCTCACGCTCGCCGCGAGTGGCGAGCGGCTGAAGCGCGCCGTCCATCCGCGACGGCCAGCCCTCGCCGGCGGATCTGAAATACGCCACCACTCCCGGGCTGTTGCGCGTGGACACCAGCAGCTTCTTGCTGTCCGACTTGGGCCGACCACGTAGCGCCTTCATCGGACCATGGCTTGTAGCTGCTTCGGGCTCAGGGGTTGCGCATCAGGGCCGGCCTTGGCTGCCGCCGCGATCGCCTTGTCGTCAGCAGGCGCGGGCCGCACCACGCTTTCGCTGCAGGCTTGCCACCCGAAAAGAAGGACCGGTCTGGTGAGATCGTTGGTCCGGACAGTGCACGAAAGCTCTCGTCGGCGATCAGGACAAGAGCCCCCTTCCCCACTCGATCAAGGGCGTCCCCCGGTCGATCAGCTGCGCCGAAGCGGCGGCAAACGAAGATTGCGGTTAGCCAACCTCGAAGATCCCTCAAATAACAGATTTGTCATCTTCCCGTCATCTTGACGACTGTCGGGATTTTGCAAAATCCGCGTGAGGACTTTGACAAGCTCGATCCAAACAGAGGAGTTTGTTCAGCATTTCCTTAAAATTTCTGTCACCGCTGACGCGACACTCTTGTTGCATAGGCATGTTTAGCAACTATCCGAATCAACCCACTGGAGCAACCTCATGAAAAATACCAAAGCTTTTCTCATTACGCTGGCTTTCGCCGCCACCGCACCTGTTGCGATCACCGCTTACGCCCAGGCCATGAATCACGGCAAGATGGATGGCATGAACATGCCTGGTGCGAAGATGGACGGAATGGACATGTCGGCCAAGAATGCCGACAGCATGGCAGGCTCGATGACCGAGGGTGAGGTGCGCAAAGTGGACAAGGCGGCCAAGAAGATCACGCTGAAGCACAGCGACATCAAGAACTTGGACATGCCCGGCATGACGATGGTGTTCCAGGTCAGGGACGCGGCCCTGCTGGACAAAGTGAAGGCCGGCGACAGGGTCAAGTTCTCGGCCGAAAAGGCGGACGGCGCGATCATCGTCACCTCGATCGAAGTCGCCCGCTAAGACCGCAAGCAACCGCCCATTCACTGCTTGCATTGGAGATGCCCACATGAATACATCCAGGCGAAAATCGCTTCAGGCCCTGCTGGGTCTCGGAAGTCTGGCGGCGCTGCCCCGTGGCTGGGCTCAGGTGCGCGCGGTCGAACTCGGCGCGGTACCGGTGTCGCGCTCCTATGACCTGACGGTTGCCGAGACGGCTCTTAATGTCACCGGCGAGCCTGCCGTCGGCATCACGATCAACGGTACGATGCCCGGCCCGGTCCTGCGCTTCCGCGAAGGCGACGAGGTCGTGGTGCGCGTGACGAACCGGCTGCAAGAGATCACCGGCATCCACTGGCACGGCCTGCTCGTACCGAATGACCAAGATGGTGTTCCCGGTGTCACTTACCCGGGCATTCGGCCGGGCGAAACCTTCACCTACCGCTTCAAGCTGCGCCAAAGCGGCACCTACTGGTATCACAGCCATGCTGCGCTGCAGGAGGCTGCCGGCTATTTCGCGCCGTTGATCATCGATCCGGCCAAACCAGACCCGTTCCAGTATGACCGCGAGTACATCGTGATGATCTCCGACTGGATCGACACGCCACCAGCACAGGTGCTGGCCAATTTGAAGAAGGTCGACGGCTATTACAACTACCGCCGCATCACCACGCCACAATTCCTGGCACAGCTGCGCAATGCACCTGACGCGAAGGCACGTGACGCGCTCCGCGCGGAGCGAAGTGAATGGGCGAAGATGCGCATGGACCCCACCGACTTCAGTGACGGTGGCGAGGAATGGACCTCCCTGCTGCAAGGCAAGCGGCCGGACGAGAACTGGACGGGCCTGTTCCGGCCGGGGGAGCGTGTGCGGCTGCGCTTCATCAACGCTTCGCCGATGAACTTGTACGACGTGCGCATACCGGGCTTGCCGATGACCGTGGTACAGGCTGACGGCCAAAACGTACGGCCGGTCGAAGTCGACGAGTTCCGAATCGGCAATGGTGAAACCTACGACGTGATCGTACAGCCCAAGGAAGCGCGTGCCTATACCATCTTCGCGCCGACGATCGCCCGCGTGGGCTACGCGCGAGGCACATTGGCGCCCGAAATCGGCATGAGCGGCCCGGTACCCGATATGGGGCCCAGACCGGTACGCACGATGGCTGACATGGGCATGGGGGGCATGGACATGGGCGGCAATTCGGCCGCTATGCCAGGCATGGATATGGGACAAACACTCGATGGGAGCGGGCAGGCCGGGATGGCGGCAAAACCCCCGGACCCGCATGCGGGCATGGCAATGCCGGCATCACCCGGGGGTGGCGGCAGCGCGGACATGAGCGGCATGCCCGGGATGGCAGGCATGCCGGACAGCGGCGAGGCCGCGGCTCCGAAGGTGCAGGCCGACGCGGATGGTCTGCGCCGGCTGAAGTACGCGCACCTTCGGGCAGAGACACGCAATGCCGACAGCCGCGCGCCGGAGAAGGAGCTGCTCGTTCGACTCACGGGTGACATGGCGCGCTACTTCTGGTCCATCAACGGCAAGAAACTGTCCGAGTCGCAGCCATTCGAAGTCGGCGTTGGAGAACGGGTGCGCATCAAGATGGTGAACGAAACCATGATGGAGCACCCCATGCACCTGCACGGAGTCTTCATGGAACTCGTCAACGGCAATGGCCGGTACGCGCCCCGCAAGCACACCATCATCGTTCCTCCAGCCCAGACGGTCGAACTGGACGTCACCTACGAGGACGAAGGAACGTGGGCGTTCCATTGCCACCTTTTCTACCACGCCGCCACCGGCATGATGCGGCTGGTCAAAGTCGCATGAGGGATCAAGTAAAAATGTTGCTGCAAAGAAACGTCGTAGCATGCGCCTCGTTGGCGGTGGCTGCCTTGGGATTCTGGACCGGCGCCGCGCAGGCCATGGAAGATGAATCGATCTACTCCTACACCAGGGTGGAGGCTGCCACGGGCAAAGTGCCTGAGCAGCCAGGATCAAGCCAGACGCTTGCCGTTGATGGCTGGGTCGGCGGAGACTTCAACCGCCTCTGGTATCAATTCGACGGCGAAAGGGTGAACGGACGTGCGGAAGCGGCCGAGACCCAGCTGCTCTACGGCAGGTATGTCGCCCCGTTCTGGGACGCACAGATCGGCCTGCGGCATGACAGCATCCCTCGCGGGCGGGATTACCTTGCGGCGGGTGTACGGGGGCTGGCCCCTTACCTGTTTGACGTGGACTTGAAGCTCTTCGTGCGCGACGACGGTGAGCTGTTCGGTCGCACCCGGTTCGAGCGCGACGTGCTGCTAACGAACCGGTTCATCGCGCGCCCGTATCTTGGCGTGGAGTGGGCGGGCTCTAACCAGGATTCCACTGTCCGTGGCGGCCCGTACCAGACGGATCTGGGGATACAGGCGCGCTACGAGTTCAACAGGCGCGTGGCACCCTTCGTCGACGTCTCGCGCACCCTCTATCCCCTCGCACAATCCGACGGCTCGCGCCCGGTCACCACGCTGCGCGCGGGCCTGCGCGTCATTTTCTGATTTGCTCGAAAGGTTGAAGATGGAACGAACCTCCGCGCCGGGCGAAGACTGGCGGTACGGCCGGCTGGCGATCTTCCTGCATTGGGCCATTGCCCTGCTCGTCGCAGTCCTTCTTGGTCTAGGTTGGTACATGATGAGTGTGGAAGAGGATCCGGGAAGCGCACCGCTCTTCGCCTTGCACATCTCGCTCGGGCTGACTGCGGCCTTCCTGATCGCTCTGCGTCTGGCCTGGCGGTTCGGCAACCCACCCCGGTCGACGGAAACCGGGCCACGCTGGCAAACGCGGGCAGCGCGACTGACCCATTGGCTGCTCTATTTGCTGTTGGTCCTGATGCCGCTGACCGGGTTCCTCGGAGCGTCCTTCGGCGGGGACGGAGTGGACTTCTTCGGCATGGCGCTCCCGCAGTGGTCGGCGCGCAACGATTCCCTGAAAGAGCAGCTTTTCGGGGTGCATTCCTTCGTCGCCTGGCTCCTGGTCGCCGTGGTGTCGCTGCACGTCCTCGGGGCGCTGAAGCATCTTCTGCTCGACCGGGACGGCGTGTTCTGGCGCATGTGGCCCGTCAGCCGCAGCCGGCAGGGCCGCTGACCTGCTCGTGGACAAGCATCGCGAAACGCATCGCTTCAGCCACATCGGGTGGCTGCGCGCTGCTGTGCTGGGCGCCAACGACGGCATTGTTTCGACGGCGAGTCTGATCGTCGGCATTGCGGCAACGCAAGCCGGCAAGAGCGAAGTGCTCGTCTCGGGTGTAGCGGCGCTGGTGGCCGGGGCCATGGCCATGGCTGCCGGCGAGTATGTCTCCGTCAGTTCGCAGGCCGACACGGAACGGGCCGACCTGGCCAAGGAGAGATTTGAACTGGCGAGCGTGCCCGAGCGCGAACTCGCCGAACTGGCAGCCATCTATGTCGCGCGCGGAGTGGAGCCAGGACTCGCCGCGGAGGTGGCGCGCCAGCTCACGGCCAAGGACGCGCTCGGGGCGCACGCCCGGGATGAACTCGGACACGCCGAAGCGACCGCAGCCAGACCCGCCGTCGCGTCGCTGGCGTCTGCGGGTTCGTTCGCAGCCGGCGCGGCTCTTCCGATCCTGGTGGTCTTGCTGCTGCCCGCGTCCGGTTTGATGGTGGGCGTGAGCATTTCGTCGCTGGTGTTTCTTGCCGGACTCGGCTCGCTCGCAGCCTACGCGGGGGGCGCCTCCGTTTCAAGGGCCGCACTCAGGATCGTGGGATGGGGCGCCGCGGCGATGGCAGTGACCGCCCTGGTCGGACGGCTGTTCGGAGCGACCTTGAGCTGAGGAAGGGGCCCATGTGAGCGGCGCATGAACCTGCCCCGTTTGACGTACCTCTTAGCCGTTCAATGATGCGGCCTTCAACAGCCGTGCCGCGATGCCAGCTTCTGAGGCATCGGGGCCATTCCTCATGCCTGCGGTTCAAGCGAAGGGCACGGCCGACGTTTCCAGCCGAACTGATTGAGCCAGTCTACCGCACCCTCACGCAAACCACTTGTCCAGCCACGCCTGCAGCCGCTCATACACCGGCCCGCGCTCCAGCTCGTTGAAGATCTCGTGGTAGAGGCCCTCGAAGCAGTGGGCCGTCAGCACCCGGGCCGGCGCGGCCTGGGCAAACGCCGCGCTACCGCGCGGGCTGACCAGCTTGTCGGACCCCGCGTACATCAGCAGGGTGGGCACCTGCCAGCGCGGGGCCGCCGCCAGCGTTGCCGCACCCCCCTCGGCAATGAAACGCGCCAGACGCCCCGAGATGCGGTCGTGGACCAGCCTGTCCTGCTGGTAGGCCTGCACCACCTGCGGATCGTGTGAGATCCATTTCGGGTCGAGGCGATTGCCCACGCGCAGATCGGGCGCGATCGCTGGCAGCACGGCCAGCAGCAACTTCTGGAAAGCATTGAGCCCCGGGTCAAAGGCCGGCGAGGACAGCACCAGGCCATCGACCCGCGTCAGTCCCAGCGCGACCAGGCGCGCCGCCACCAGACCGCCCATGCTGTGCCCCAGCAGAATCAGGGGGGTGACAGCCTGCATGCGCTTGCGCGTGCTGCCCAGCACATCGGCCAGGTCCTCGACCAGGCGATGGTCCGAGGGCAGGCCGCCGCGTACGCCGCCGGACTCACCGTGACCGTAGTGGTCGTAGCCGCGCACCGCAAAACCCCAGCCGTTCAGGCGCCGGGCCAGTTCATCGTAGCGGCCAGCGTGCTCGCCCAGGCCATGCACCAGCACCACCACGCCGCGCAGGCGGGTGCCGGGATCGAGCGGCCAGTCCTGGATGGCCAGGTTGTCGCCGTCGGAGGCAACAAAGGTGGTCAGGGTGGATTCCGGCATCGGCGCGCCCTCAGGCCATCCGGGCGATGACCTGCGCCACCGCCGCCGTCAGCCTGCGGGCGTAGGGTACGTGCAGGAATTCATTGGGGCCATGCGCATTGCTTTGAGGGCCGAGCACGCCGCAGACCATCATCTGGGCTTTCGGGAAACCCCGCGAGAGCATGTTCATGAGCGGAATGGTGCCACC
>JAGWTL010000179.1 GCA_028869035.1 Burkholderiales bacterium
AGGGACTTGAGGCTGAGTGTAGCGGCCAGCCGTTTTTCTGCGTTTCGTCCGGGCAAGAAAAAACCACCGGCAGCGCGGGGGCTGGCGGCGGTCGGGGCGGGTAGCGTCGGGGCTCAGGCCTGGGTGCCCAGCACCTTCTGCAGCTCACCGCTTTCGTACATCTCCATCATGATGTCGGAGCCGCCGATGAACTCGCCCTTGACGTAGAGCTGGGGGATGGTGGGCCAGTTGCTGTATTCCTTGATGCCCTGACGGATGCCGTCGTCCTCCAGCACATTGACGGTCTTGACCGTCTTGGGGTCCACGCCGCAGGCCTTGAGGATCTGGATGGCGCGGCCGGAAAAACCGCACATGGGAAAGCTGGCGCTGCCCTTCATGAAAAGGAGCACCTCGCTCTGTTTGACGAGGTCGTCGATGCGTTGCTGGGCGTCGCTCATATTTCGGTATCCTTGAAGTCGATTGCCGTCATTATTTCATTTTTGGCCCCAGGCCGCAGAATCCCATCCCATCATGAAGATCACCAAAGACACCGCCGTCACCATCCGCTACCGCATCAGCGACGCCACGGGCAAGCTGCTGGAGGACGGCAAGGAGCCCAACGCCTACCTGCATGGCGGCTACGGCAACACCTTTCCCAAGGTGGAGGAGGCGCTGGAGGGCCGCGAGGCCGGTTACCAGGCCAGCCTGGAGTTGCAGCCGGCCGACGCCTTCGGTGAGCGCAACGAGGCTCTGGTGCAGGTCATCCCCAAGACCCGGTTCCCGCCCGGGGTCAAGGTCGGCGGCCAGCTCGAAGGCCGGGGCGAAGATGGGCACACCCATGTCTTCACCGTGGTGAAGATCAAGGGCCCCGAGGTGCACCTGGATGGCAACCACCCCCTGGCTGGCAAGGCCCTGAGCCTGAGTGTCACGGTGGTGGACGTGCGCGCCGCCAGCGCCGAGGAAATCGCCCATGGCCACGTGCACGGAGCCCACGGCCACCACCACTAAGCGCGACAGGGCGCTTCAATAGCCGGTCTTGCGGCCCTGGATGACGGGCAGGGCGTTCTGGCTGATCAGGGCCCAGATCACGCGCACGATGGTTTCCGAGGCGATCACCGTGTGTGCGTTTTTGGCTGCCACCAGCTTGTCGCGCAGTTCGCGGCGCACCTCGGGCAGGCCGGTCAGATCGAAGATCACGTCGATGCCGTTGCCCAGAGCCACGATGTCATCCAGCGATTTGATCGCGATGCCGGATTTGACCGCCAGTTGACGGCCGGGGGTGTCGGCCGCTTCGGCGGCGCAGACCAGCTCGATGCCCTGGCTGCGCTTTTGCAGCATCTGGCTCAGGAAGGCCGAGCCGATGCGGCCCAGTCCGATGATGGCAATGCGTTGCTGTTCCAAGAGATGTCCTTTCGGGGTTGACCGGTGGCTGGTGCCAGCGCATGCGGGCCATGCTAGCCCAGGCGGCCGCCCTGTCTCATAATGGTTATCACCAAGGACCACCAAAGAGCAGGCGCATGTCGCAGGTGTATGTCGCAGACGATCCGCAGCGGGGCCGCGTGCAGTACCGCGACCGCAAGCGCGCCTGGTGGCTGCTCTCCGTGGCCTACCCCCTGCTGCCCTTCACCGGCATGGCCCTGCAGGCCTGGACCGGCGCGCAGATCGCCCTGGGCCTGCCCCTGCTCATCAGCTACGGCCTCATGCCACTGCTGGATTTTTTCATCGGCGAGGACGAGAACAACCCCCCCGAAGCCATGGTGCCCCAGCTGGAGCAGGACCGTTACTACCGCTGGCTGACCTGGGCTACCGTGCCCCTGCACTTCCTGGCCTTGGTCGGCTGCGGCTGGTGGGTGGCCACGCACGATCTTTCATGGTGGGCCGTGCTGATGCTGGCCTACATCGCCGGCACCGACTCGGGCCTGGGCATCAACACCGGCCACGAGCTGGGCCACAAGTACACGCGCACCGAACAGTGGCTGGCGCGCCTGGTCCTGGCCGTGCCGGCCTACGGCCATTTCACCGTGGAGCACGGGCGCGGCCACCACCGCTGGGTCTCCACACCCGAGGACCACGCCAGCGCACGCATGGGCGAGAACATCTACCGTTTCGCCCTGCGCGAACTGCCCGGCGGCATCCGCCGCGCCTGGGCGCTGGAGAAGGAGCGGCTGCAGCAGGAAGGCCGTGGCGTCTGGAGCCTGCACAACACCATGCTGCAGTCCTACGCCATCACGGCCCTGCTGCAGCTCGGGCTCGTTGCGGCCTGGGGCTGGATCATGCTGCCCTTTCTGGCCGTGCACAACGTGGTGGCCTGGTGGCAGCTGACCTCGGCCAACTACGTGGAGCACTACGGCCTGCTGCGCGATCGCCTGCCCAATGGCCAGTACGAGACGCCGCAGCCCCACCACTCCTGGAACGCCAACCACCTGGTCACCAATCTCGCGCTGTTCCATCTGCAGCGTCATTCCGACCACCATGCCCATCCTTCACGGCGTTACCAGTCCTTGCGTGATTTTCCGGACCTGCCGCAGCTGCCCAGCGGTTACTTCGGCATGTTCCCGCTGGCCTACCTCCCGCCGCTGTGGTTCCGGGTGATGGACCCGCGCCTGCTGGCGCTGCCGCATGTGCGGGGGGACCTGGGCAAGGTGAACATCGATCCGGCGCGGCGTGAAGAGATCGTGGCGCGGTATGGCGTGCCCCAACACTGATGTGGAAGTCATGGCGGCACGCATGAAACTGATCACCTGCACTTACGAGCAGCATGCGCCGCCCATCCTCGCCATCCTGAATGAAGCGATCGCCAACTCCACAGCGATCTACGACTACAAGCCGCGCACCCTGGACAGCATGGCGGGGTGGTTCAAGGCCAAGGAGGCGGGCAACTTCCCCGTGCTCGGGCTGGTGTCTGACGCCGGGGAGTTGTTCGGTTTTGCGAGCTACGGCAGCTTCCGGGCCTGGCCGGCCTACAAGTACACGGTCGAGCATTCGGTCTACGTCCATCACCTGCACCGGGGTCGTGGTCTCGGGGAGCAACTCTTGCAGGCCCTGGTGGCGCAGGCCCGGGCGCAAGGGGTGCATGTGCTGGTGGGCGGCATCGACGCGGCGAACCAGGGCAGCATTGCGCTGCACGCAAAACTGGGCTTCCAGCACGCCGGCACCATCCGGCAGGCCGGCTTCAAGTTCGGGCGCTGGCTGGACCTGGCCTTCTACCAGCGCATCCTGGACACGCCGGCGCAGCCGGTGGATGGGTAGATGTAGATGAGGTTTTGGTGGGTCAACCAAAAGCAGACATACCGACACGAAGTGCCGGGTGGCTATCTTTGGTCGCCCAAGCTAAAAGCAAATCAGGTTCGCAATCCGTACTATGACTTTATGCGTGAGGTCGCTCCGGGGGATGTGGTCTTTTCGTTTGCTGACGCGCGAATTCGCGCAATAGGTATTGCTGCCTCACATGCATATGAGGCTCCAAAACCATTGGAGTTCGGTATGACCGGGGCTTATTGGGATCGCATAGGTTGGAGAGTCGACGTGCAGTTTTACCCACTGCGATTGCCAGTTCGACCGGCTGAGTACATGGCGGTTTTGGCTCCACTACTGCCAAATCGATACGCTCCGCTGCGTCCGAACGGTGCGGGACTGCAAAACCTGTATCTCACGCGATTGCCTGAAGAGTTCGCCGCCGCTCTTGTCGATCTGCTTGGAGCCGAAGCAAGAGCGCTGATCCTGGGGCATCGTGTCGCTGACGAGCCGCCCCGCGTTTCTCCAATAGGGTTGGTCGAATGGGAGGAATACGCCCTTGATCAAGTTAAGAAAGATGGTTCTGTGCCAGAGACCCAACGTGTTGCTTTGGTACTTGCTCGGCGAGGGCAAGGACTATTTAAGCAACGAGTGATGACGATCGAACGAAGTTGTCGCTTGACAGGTGTTAACAATGCTGAGCATCTTCGGGCAAGTCATTGCAAACCCTGGCGAGACTCGACTAATGAAGAACGACTGGATGGCGAGAATGGGTTGCTACTCACTCCCAACATTGACCATCTCTTTGATCGTGGATTCATCGGGTTTGGTGACGATGGCAAGCTTCTCGTTTCACCAGTTGCTCATGCAGAATCGCTTCGAAAGATGGGTGTGGACCCGGCACACGCCATGAATGTAGGCGCCTTTTCCACTAGGCAGCGTTACTATCTCAAGTTCCACCGAGAAAACGTACTTCTGGCGTCCAGTTTTCTGGAGCATTTGTAGTTGCTGCTAAGCGGGGCGCTTAAGCTCTCAACAATCCTCGTGTCTCGATGAACTTCACCACCTCGTCCACGCCCGCCAGGGTCTTGAGGTTGGTCATCACGAAGGGTTTGAGGCCTTGCGCGGTCTTGCGCATGCGCTCGGTGTCGGCCTTCATCACGTCCAGGTTGGCGCCCACGTGAGGCGCGAGGTCGGTCTTGTTGATGACGAAGAGGTCGCTCTTGGTGATGCCGGGGCCGCCCTTGCGCGGGATCTTCTCGCCGGCGGCCACGTCGATCACGTAGATCGTCAGGTCGCTGAGTTCCGGGCTGAAGGTGGCGGCCAGGTTGTCGCCGCCGCTCTCGATGAACACGACATCGGCATTCGGGAAGTCCTTGAGCATGCGGTCGATGGCTTCCAGGTTGATCGATGCGTCCTCGCGGATGGCCGTGTGCGGGCAGCCGCCGGTTTCCACGCCCATGATGCGTTCGGCCGGCAGCGCGCCGCTGACGGTCAGCAGGCGCTGGTCTTCCTTGGTGTAGATGTCGTTGGTGATGGCGACCAGGTCGTACTGCTCGCGCATGGCTTTGCACAGCATCTCCAGGAGCGTGGTCTTGCCGGAGCCGACAGGGCCGCCTATGCCCACGCGCAGGGGGGGCAGGTGCTTGGTGCGGTTGGGAATGTGATGCAAAGTGGACATGGTGATTGCTATCAATAAGTGAGCTGCTTGTGCGCTTCTTATAAGCCTTGGAGGCCCATTTAAGACCTGAAAAGCCTGGAATACTGGACCTCGTGCTGGGCACTCAGAATGGCCAGCATGGGCGTGAAGGCCTGGCGGTTGTCATCGGTTACGGCGAGGGCATGGTCAATGGCGGCGGGGATTTCAGCGGTCAACGCTGACAGGATGCGCTGCCCGGCGCTTTGGCCAAGCGGCACGGATTTGATCGCGGCCTGTGTCATGTTCTCGGCCCAGCCAAAGGCGTAGGCCAGCAGGCATTCGCGCACGGGCGCTTGCGTCGCACTGGCAGCCAATGCATAGGCAATGGGGTAAGTGGGCGTTTGCCCTGCCAGCACGCCGATCTGCGCGGGCGTGGCGGTCGTGTGGTTGCGCAGCCATTCGAGCAGGCTCTTGCCCATCTGCTCGGTCTGCGCGCGCAGCTCGCTGCTCTCGCGGGTTTGCAAGACCCAACTGTTCAATGTCGCGATGCGCGCGTTGTCGCCGTCACGCCAGGCAGTTATGGTCTGCGCCACGGCGGGCAGGTCGGAGCGCGACAGGCTCAAATGCAGTTGGTCAACCAGCCACGCGGATGCTTCACTTTCTGTAGCGGCCCGTGCACTGTCCACGGCTGCTTCCAGGCATTCGGAGTACGAAAACCCGCCAATGGGCAAGGCCGGTGAGGCCAGCCACATCAGTTGCATCAGGCTGCTGTCGAGCATGGCGTGTGCGGCCTAGTGGTGGTGTCCGCAGTTCGGACCGTGCACATGGGGCGCGGCTTCTGCGGGCGCTGCAGCGATAGGGATGGATGCGAGTTTGGACGTGGCTGCGGGATGCGCGTGATCGTGTGCATGGTCGTGGCTGTGTCCATGGTCATGCCCGTGATGGTGTCCACCGGTGTGTCCGCCGGTGGCGTACGCGCCGTTCTCTGGCTCAAAGGGCTCGTCTACCGCGTTAACGATCAAATGCATCGCACGCAGCATGTCGGCCAGCACGTGGTCGGGTTCGATCTTCAAATGGTCGGGCTTCAATTCGATCGGCACATGGCGGTTACCCAGGTGGTAGGCCGCGCGTATCAGGTCGTAGGGCGTGCCGTGTTCAGCGCAATGCGTGATCTTCAGCACCGACTGCGGTGCGGCGAGCACCTTGATCAGCGAGCCATCCTCGGCCACCAGCACATCACCGCCGCGCACGGCGGTGCCGCGAGGCAGGAACACGCCGAGCGCGCGGCCCAGCGAATCGGTTGAATCAAAGCGGCTTTTCTGGCGCACGTCCCAATCGAGTTCGACCGTAGAAGCGCGTTTGAGCAGGACAGGCGCGAGGCCCTGGCCCTGGGGGATGCATTTGGAGACTTGGAGCATGGAGATGGGGCAGACAGTAGGA
>JAGWTL010000180.1 GCA_028869035.1 Burkholderiales bacterium
CGACAACTACGAGATGCTGCAGACCGCGCACGAGGCGGTGGCCCGCATCATGGTGCTGGCCCGCAGCCTGGACGGCGTGATCTCGGGCGAGCACGGTATCGGCATCACCAAGCTCGAATTTTTGAGCGACGACGAGCTGGCGAACTTCACGGCCTACAAGGCCAAGGTGGACCCGCAAGGCCGCTTCAACAAGGGCAAGCTGCTGCGCGGCGAGGCGCTCAAGCAATTGGGCGACGATGTGCATGCCGCCGACCTGACGCACGCCTACACGCCCAGCTTCGGCCTGATGGGTCACGAGTCGCTGATCATGCAGCAGTCGGACATTGGCGACATCGCCGCCAGCGTCAAGGACTGCCTGCGCTGCGGCAAGTGCAAGCCCCAGTGCTCCACGCATGTGCCGCGTGCCAACCTGCTGTACAGCCCGCGCAACAAGATCCTGGCGACCTCGTTGCTGGTCGAGGCCTTCCTCTACGAAGAGCAGACACGCCGGGGCATCTCGGTCAAGCACTGGCAGGAGTTTGAAGACGTGGCCGACCACTGCACGGTCTGCCACAAATGCCTGTCGCCGTGCCCGGTCAAGATCGACTTCGGCGATGTGACGATGAACATGCGCAACCTGCTGCGCAAGATGGGCAAGAAGAGCTTCCGGCCCGGCAACGCTGCGGCCATGTTCATGCTCAATGCCACCAACCCCGAGACCATCAAGCTGGCCCGTTCGATGATGGTGGGGGTGGGCATGAAGGCCCAGCGCTGGGCGGCTGACCTGTTTCAGGTGGCGGCCCGCAAGCAGACGCGCCAGCCCCCGGCCACGGTTGGCCCGGCTCCGATCAAGGAGCAGGTGATCCACTTCGTCAACAAGAAGATGCCCGGCAACCTGCCCAAGAAGACGGCGCGTGCGCTGCTGGACATCGAAGACCGCGACTACGTGCCGATCATCCGCAACCCGCAGGCGACCACGCCCGAAACCGAGGCGGTGTTCTACTTCCCCGGTTGCGGCTCCGAGCGCCTGTTCAGCCAGGTGGGTTTGGCCACCCAGGCCATGCTCTGGCACGCGGGGGTGCAGACCGTGCTGCCGCCGGGCTACCTCTGCTGCGGCTATCCGCAAAAAGGTTCTGGCCAGTTCGACAAGGCCGAGAAGATCATCACCGACAACCGGGTGCTGTTCCACCGCGTGGCCAACACGCTCAACTACCTGGACATCAAGACCGTGGTGGTGAGCTGCGGTACCTGCTACGACCAGCTTCAAGGCTACAAATTCGAGGACATCTTCCCCGGCTGCCGCATCGTGGACATCCACGAATACCTGCTGGAAAAAGGCATCACGCTGCAAGGCGATGGCGCTTACCTCTACCACGACCCCTGCCACACGCCCATGAAGTTGCAGGACCCGATGAAGACCGTCAAGGCGCTTGTGGGGCCGCAGGTGGTCAAGAGCGAACGCTGCTGCGGCGAGTCCGGCACGCTGGGCGTCACGCGCCCCGATGTGTCCACACAGGTGCGCTTCCGCAAGGAAGAGGAAATCCGCAAGGCCGAAGGCCAGCTGCGCGCCAGCACAGGTGAGCAGGGCGACCTCAAGATCCTGACCAGCTGCCCCAGCTGCCTGCAGGGCCTGTCGCGCTACGGCAATGACCTCAGCAACGGCCTGCTCGAAGCCGACTACATCGTGGTCGAGATGGCCCGCAAGATCCTGGGCGAAGACTGGATGCCCGAGTACGTGCAGCGCGCCAATGCCGGTGGCATCGAGCGCGTGCTGGTGTGATGGAGAACGCACTGTGGCTGGATTGAACAAGGACACCCCCACACCCGAGTCGCTGACCGTGCACGGCCAAAGCCGTGTGCTTGAGATCGGTTTTTCGGACGGCAAGACCTTTCGCATCCCCTTCGAGCTGATGCGCATCTACTCGCCCTCGGCCGAAGTGCAGGGCCACGGCCCCGGCCAGGAAGTCCTGCAGACCGGCAAGCGCGACGTGGAGCTGGCGGAACTGGAGCCTGTAGGTAACTACGCCGTGAAACCCGTCTTCTCGGACGGCCACGACAGCGGCATCTTTTCCTGGGATTACCTCTATTTCCTCGGTTCGCAGCAGGACCAGCTCTGGGCCGACTACGAGGCCCGTCTGAAAGCGGCCGGCGTGGACCGCGACGCGCCCATGCCCGAAAAAGCCGGCCACGGCTGCAGCACCCATTGACCATGAGCAGCACCCATTTCGGATTCGAGACGGTCAACGAGACTGAAAAAGCGCGTCGTGTGCGCGGCGTGTTCGATTCGGTGGCGTCCAAATACGACGTCATGAACGACCTCATGTCCATGGGCCTGCACCGCGCCTGGAAGGCCTGCACCGTGACGGTGGCCAACCTGAAGGAGGGCGACCGCGCGCTGGACATCGCCGGCGGCACCGGCGACCTGGCCCTGGCTTTTGCCCAAAAAGTCGGCAAGACCGGCCAGGTGGTGCACACCGATATCAACGAGGCCATGTTGCGTGTGGGCCGTGACCGCCTGCTCGACGCCGGTGTGGTCCTGCCCGCGGTGGTCTGCGATGCCGAGAAGCTGCCCTTCCCGGACCGCCATTTCGACCTGGTCAGCGTGGCTTTCGGCCTGCGCAACATGACGCACAAGGACCGGGCCCTGGCCGAGATGTGCCGTGTGCTCAAGCCCGGCGGCAAGCTGCTGGTGCTGGAATTCTCGAAAGTGGCGCCGCCCCTGGCCAGGGCCTACGACTGGTATTCCTTCAAGATCCTGCCCCAGCTGGGCAAGCTGGTGGCCGGCGACGCCGACAGCTACCGCTACCTGGCCGAGTCCATCCGCATGCATCCGGGCCAGGAAGAACTCAAGGCGATGATGAAAAAAGCCGGATTCGGCCATGTGGACTTTCACAACATGAGTGGCGGTGTGGTGGCACTTCATGTTGGAATCAGGTGCTGACACTCCGCTTTTGAGCTCATTTCGGGGTGCTGCATCCCGCAAGGTATTTTTGGAGCAAGCATGAAATTCTGGTCTCTCGCCCTGTCGCTGGCACTGGCCCTCGGCGCGGTCAACGTCGAGGCCAAGCGCCTGGGCGGCGGCAAATCGGTCGGCAAGCAGTCGAGCAATGTGACGCAGCGCGAGGCAGCGCCGGCGCAAAACACGGCCGCTCCCAAGCCCGCTCCGACGGCCCCCGCAGCCGCTCCGGCCCCCGCCCCCAGGAAGCCCTGGGGCGCCATGCTCGGTGGCCTGGCCGCCGGCCTGGGCCTGGCGTGGTTGGCCAGCTCCCTGGGCATGGGTGAGGCCTTCGGCCAGTTCATGCTGATCGCGCTCGTGGTGCTGCTGGCCATGATGGCCTTCGGCTGGTTCATGCGCAGCCGACGAGCGGCGACCCCGGCCACCGGCCGCTACGCCTTTCAGGGCGCCGGCGTGGGTGAAGTGGCCACGGCCAGCCCGGCCTACCGCCCGGAAAACGTGGGCAATGACGCCTCGGCCCGCCCCTGGGAGCGCAACCAGACCGCTTTCGACAGTGTTGCTGCGCAGGGCGCTTCCGGCGTCGTGATCGGCTCGGCGCTGCCCAGCAGCTGGAGCATCCCGGCCGGTTTTGATGCCGACGGTTTCCTCAAGGCGGCCAAGAGCAACTTCATTCTGCTGCAGGCGGCCTGGGACCAGGCCGACATGGGCACCCTGCGTTCCATGATGACCGACGACATGCTGACCGAGATCAGCGCCCAGCTGGCCGAGCGCGAGGCCCACACGGGCGGCGCCGTGAACCTGACCGAGGTGCAGATGCTGCAGGCCCAGTTGCTGGGCATCGAGGAGTTGGGTGACGGTTACATGGCCAGCGTCGAGTTTTCGGGCATGATCCGCGAGACGCCGCAGGCCGGCCCCAGCCCCTTCCGCGAGGTCTGGAACATGGTCAAACCCCGGGATGGCAGCCGCGGCTGGCTGGTGGCCGGAGTTCAGGCCTTGCAATAAACCCGCCTGCTTCTAATCAATAATCGGGGACTATGGCAACACAGTCCCCTTTTTCATTGTTGGAAGACGTTTTCCAGAAGTTAGGCACCACCCTGCAGCCTCCCGCCTGGGCGGTACAGGAGGTGCAGCGCCGCATTGTGCTGCTGCTCAACCATGTGCTGATGCAGGAACCCGAGGCCATGGGCCGGCTGGCCCGGCAAAAGGGCCGGGTGCTGCTGTTCCACTGGCGCGAATTCGAGTTCAAGCTGCAGCTCACGCCGGCCGGCCTGCTGGACCTGGCCGCGGCCGATACCCCGTCCGACCTGACCTTGGCTGTGACCGAGGCCTCGCCGCTGGCGCTGGTGCAGGCGGCCCTGGCCGGTGACAAGCCGGCCGTGCGCATCGATGGCGACGTCCAACTGGCGGCCGATATCAACTGGCTGGTCGACCACGTGCGCTGGGATGTCGAGGAAGACCTGGCCCGCCTGATCGGCGATGCGCCGGCCCACGGCCTGGCGCAGGCTGCGCGCCGTGCCCTGGAGAGTCTGCGCGGATGGCTCAAGCCGGCCCGTGGAGCCGGGGCATGAGCCCCCGCACGGCCGCTCCCGGCCAGCGCGGCGCAGCCGCCCTGGGCCGCGCGGGGGCTCGCACCGTAGCGCAAAGCGCGGGGGTGCTTCTGTGACCCGCCTGCTGCGCGGCGCCTACATCGTCTGGATCGTGCTGCGCTACGGTCTGGACGGGCTGGTCCTGACCAGTTTCCAGAAACCCTGGCTGCGTGTGATCGCGCGCATCGTCTCGATCGGCCGCAACCTGGATGCGCCGCCCGGCCAGCGCCTGCGCGAGGCGCTGGAGCGCCTGGGCCCGATCTTCGTGAAGTTCGGCCAGGTGCTGTCCACACGGCGTGACCTGCTGCCGGCCGACATCGCCGATGAGCTGGCCAAGCTGCAGGACCGCGTGCCGCCTTTCCCCTCCGAGGTGGCTGTGGCCACGATCGAGCGGGCCTTCCGCAAGCCGGTGGCCCAGATCTTCAGCGAATTCGAGCGTGTGCCGGTGGCCAGTGCTTCGATCGCGCAGGTGCACTTCGCCAAGCTCAAGGACCGGGAAGGCCGTGAGCGCGAGGTGGCCGTCAAGGTGCTGCGCCCGGGCATGCTGCCGGCCATCGAAAAGGACTTGGGCCTGATGCGCCTGATGGCCGGGTGGGTGGAGAACCTGTCGGCCGACGGCCGGCGCCTCAAGCCGCGCGAGGTGGTGGCCGAGTTCGACAAATACCTGCACGACGAGCTGGACCTGGTGCGCGAAGCCGCCAGCGCCGCCCAGCTGCGCCGCAATATGGACGGGCTGGACCTGGTGCTGATCCCCGAGATGTTCTGGGACTACTGTCACAGCGACGTCATCGTGATGGAGCGCATGAAGGGCATCCCGATCAGCCAGACCGCGCGCCTGCGCGAGGCGGGCGTGGACATGAAAAAGCTGGCGCGCGACGGGGTCACCATCTTCTTCACCCAGGTCTTTCGCGATGGTTTTTTCCACGCCGACATGCACCCGGGCAATATCTTCATCAGCACGGATCCGACCACCTTCGGGCGCTACATCTCGCTGGACTTCGGCATCGTGGGCACGCTGACCGAGTACGACAAGGAGTACCTGGCGCAGAACTTCACGGCCTTCTTCCGGCGTGACTACAAGCGCGTGGCCGAGCTGCACATCGAATCGGGCTGGGTGCCGCCGCGCACGCGGGTGGACGAGCTGGAGTCCGCCATCCGCGCCGTGTGCGAACCCTATTTCGACCGGCCGCTCAAGGAAATCTCGCTGGGCATGGTGCTCATGCGCCTGTTCCAGACTTCGCGCCGTTTCCATGTGGAGATCCAGCCGCAGTTGGTGCTGCTGCAGAAGACCCTGCTCAACATTGAAGGCCTGGGCCGCGAACTCGACCCCGAGCTGGACCTCTGGAGCACCGCCAAGCCCTTCCTGGAGAAGTGGATGACCGACCAGATCGGCCCGCGCAAGCTGCTGGAGGAACTCAAGAACCAGGCCCCGCGCTACGCCAAGATGCTGCCGGACCTGCCGCGCCTGCTGCACGACTTCCTCAAGCAAAACGCCGGCAGCCAGAAACGCGAGCTGGACGAGCTGCTGACCGAGCAGCGGCGCACCAACCGCCTGCTGCAGGCCCTGATCTACGCGGGCATAGGTTTTGCTCTGGGATTGATCGTTGTCCAGATGGTGATCCGCTTCCAGCTGTTCTAGTACTGCGGCCCGGAAGTATCGAAACATGAAAGCGCGTCTTCGCACGCATGGCGGCGTTGCAAATCCTCGCCATAGCTGCGGCTATGGCTGTGGTTTGCGCCTTGCCCTGCGCACGAATCCATCGCTTTCAT
>JAGWTL010000181.1 GCA_028869035.1 Burkholderiales bacterium
ACCGTGGCCGCCGATCGCTGCGGCATTTCCAAGGCCCTGGCGAGCCGCCACATCCAGGAGCTCGAGGCGTCGCTGGGCGTGAAACTGCTCAACCGCAGCACCCGCAAGCTGGGTCTGACCGTGGCGGGCGAACGTTTCTACGAGCGCTGCGCACGCATCGTGGCCGACGCAGGAGAAGCCGTGCGCGATGTCGAGGAGCTCTCGCGTGGCTCCCACGGCCTGATCCGTATCAGCACGGCCATCACCTTCGGGCGTTTGCATCTGCTGCCGGCCGTGAGTGAATTCCTGCTGCGCAACCCCTCGATCCAGATCGATGTCACCCTCTCGGAACGCTTTGCCGACCTGATCTCGGGCAGCGCCGATCTGGTGGTCCGGCTGGCCGAAGAGCCGCGCCTGAGCAATCTGGTCGCGCGCCGGCTGGCGCCCTGCCGCTGGGTCGTGGTGGCCGCGCCGGCCTATCTGGCGGCCCACGCCACGCCACGCACCCCGCGGGATCTGCTGAATTGCAACTGCCTGGTCTATGACAAGCCCAAGGGCCATGAGTGGCGCTTCCGCGGGCGCGAGGGCGAACTCACCGTCAATGTGTCGGGCAATCTGCGTGCGAATGTGGCCGAGGGCATCGTCGATGCCGCCGTGTCCGGCGTGGGTGTCGCCGTCTTGCCGTCTTTCGCGGCCAGCGAGCACATCGTGGCCGGCCGGCTGGTCCATCTGTTCCCTGAGTACGCGCTGCAGGAGAGCACGCTGTATGCCGTGTTCCTGCCGGATCGCCGGTTGCCCGAACGCATCCGCAACTTCGTGCAGTTCCTCGCCGAGCGTTTCGCCGGCGAACCGTCCTGGGATCAGCCGCTGCCCGGATCCGAGCTTGCCAGCGAGGAGCGCAGCGCCAAGGCTGCGGCCTGAGCGCAGCGCGCGGGTTCAGCGTGATGGACGCAGGGCCTTGATCGCCAGCGCAGACTGCTGCACGAGATCCGGGCCCTGGTAGATCAACCCCGTATAGATCTGCACCAGGTCGGCGCCGGCCTCGATCTTGCCCACGGCATCGGCGGCGCTCAGGATGCCGCCCACGCCGATGATGGGGTAGGCCGGGCCCAGCGCAGCGCGCAGCTGGCGGATCACGCGGTTGCTCATCTCGAGCACCGGAGCGCCCGAGAGACCACCCGTTTCCTCGGCATGCGGCAAACCTTGAACCGCCTCGCGGCTGAGCGTGGTGTTGGTGGCGATCACGCCATCCATGCCGTGGCGCAACAGGGTCGCAGCAATGACCTTCACCTGCTCCTCGTCCAGATCGGGGGCGATCTTCACGAAGAGAGGTACACGTTTGCCGTGCTGTTGGGCCAGCTCTTCACGTCGGGCGGCGATGGCGCCGAGCAGAGCGTCCAGGGCCTCGTCACTTTGCAGCGCGCGCAGGTTCTTGGTGTTGGGGCTGGAAATATTGATCGTGACGTAGTCGGCGTGCGGATAGACGCCGCTCAGTCCGGTCAGGTAGTCATCGGTCGCGCGCTCGATGGGGGTGACGGCGTTCTTGCCGATGTTCAGGCCCAGCAGCAGGGGGCTGCCGCTTTTGCGGCGGAAGCTGGCGCGCTGCACGTTGGCGAGGAAAGCGTCCAGGCCCTCGTTATTGAAACCCATGCGGTTGATCAGCGCGTTCGCTGCCGGCAGGCGGAACATGCGCGGCCTGGGGTTGCCCGGCTGGGCCAGCGGTGTCACGGTGCCGACCTCGACGAAACCGAAGCCCATGGCGCCCAGACCGTCGATGCAGCGCGCGTTCTTGTCCAGGCCGGCGGCCATGCCGACGCGGTTGGGGAAACGCAAGCCGGCCAGGGTGATCGGGTCTTCCACGCGGGGCTTGCTGTAGGCGCAGGCCAGCGGCGTACTTTGCGTGCGCGCCAGCATGGCGATGGTGAGATCGTGCGCGGCCTCGGGGTCGAGGCGGAACAGCATGGCGCGGGAGAGGGCGTAGGGGATCAGGGACATCGCATAATTCCGGTGTTTTCCCGATTTTCCCAGATCAATCCCTCACCTCATCGATCGATATGCTCACCCAAGACGAACTCAAGGCCCAGGTTGGCCAGGCGGCCCTGCACTACGTGGTTCCCGGCGAAATCGTCGGGGTCGGCACCGGTTCCACGGTCAACAAGTTCATCGAGGCGCTGGCCGGCATGAAAGACCGGATCAAGGGGGCGGTATCGAGCTCCGTCACCAGCACCGAACGCCTGCGGGCCCTGGGCATCCCGGTCTTTGATGCCAACGAGGTGGGCGAGCTCGCGGTCTACATCGATGGCGCCGACGAGATTGATGGCCAGGGCAACATGATCAAGGGCGGCGGTGCGGCGCTCACGCGCGAAAAGATCGTGGCCGCCCAGTCGCGCCGTTTTGTCTGCATCGCCGACGAGTCCAAGCGGGTCGAGGTGCTGGGCAAGTTCCCGCTGCCGGTGGAGGTGATTCCCATGGCGGCCCAGCGCCTGGTCCGCCAGTTCGCGGCACTGGGCGGCGCGGCCAGGCTGCGCCTGAAGGACGGGCAGCCCCTGGTGACCGACAACGGCCTGCATATCCTGGACGTGACCGGGCTGCAGATCAAAAACCCGCTGGCTTTCGAGACCGAGGTCAGCCAGTGGCCGGGCGTACTGACGGTGGGCGTGTTCGCGTACCAGCGCGCTCAGGTCTGTCTGCTGGGCACGGCCGGTGGCGTGAAGACGCTGACGTACTGAAAGCACAAGGGCCTTGCGAGAGCCCCTGGTGGATCAGAAAACGATGCCGGCGGGATTGTCCGGTGTCGGCCCGGGCGCCGGGGCAATGGGTGCTGCCGGTGGTGGTGCGGCTGGGCGGTCGGCGGGCGTGGGGGCCGCTTCCTGGAGTGGCACCAGCGGGCCAATCGGCGGATTACGGTAGCCGGAGGGCAAGCGGGAGGTTTGGGGATAGCCCGCAGCGTCAAGGAAGTCATTCCACTCACCTTCGGAGAAGCCCTTGAGGCGCTGGCCGCCGATGGTGGCGGTAGGCACCGTGGCCTCAATGCCCAGGCGCTTGAGTGCTTCGACATCTTGTGAAGTTGTGACGGTGCGCTCGGTATGGGGTATGCCGCGTGAGTTCAGCAGGTTGCGCGCCGCATTGCAGGGCTCGCAGTTTTTCCCGGTGTAAAGCGTGACCGGGTAGCGGTTCATGGCTTCGCGCAGTTCGAAGGGCAGTTCGCCGGTGGCGCCGTTCTCGCTGGAACGGCCGCTCGGGCTCAGGGCCGTGGCCTTTTCGCTGCTGGTGGGCGGTCTGTCGGAGAAAGTGACCCGGCCGTCCGGGCCGACGATGCGGTAGATGCCCTGGGTCGAGGCCAGAACCGGGAGGAGAGCCAGGACGGCAGCCGTGGCCAGCAGGGCTGCGTGGCGGAAACGGTGTGTGGTCTTCATGCGCCTGATTATTCCTTATGTGCTGCTTCCCCGTCAGCGGGCCATGCCCTGGTGCCGCAGCAGGGCATCCAGGCTGGGCTCGCGCCCGCGGAAGGCCTTGAAGGATTCGATGGCCGGGCGGCTGCCCCCGGCCTCCAGGATGGCCTGACGGTATTTTCGCCCGGTTTGCACATTCGGCAAGCCCTCCGGGCCCGGGTTTTCCTCAAAGGCGGCGTAGGCGTCGGCGCTGAGCACTTCGGCCCATTTGTAGCTGTAGTAGCCGGCCGCATAACCGCCGGCAAAGATGTGGCTGAAGGTGTGGGCCGTGCGGCTCCAGGCCGGCGGCTGCAGCACGGCCACCTCGGCGCGCACCAGGTCGAGCAGGGGCATGAAGTCCTGTTGTGGGTCGTGCTCGGTGTGCAGCAGCATGTCGAACAGCGCAAACTCGATCTGGCGCAGGGTCTGCAGGCCGCTCTGGAAGTTTTTGGCCGCGATCATCTTGTCGTACAGGGCGCGCGGCAGGGGCTCGCCGGTATCGACATGGGCCGTCATGTGCTTGAGCACGTCCCATTCCCAGCAGAAGTTCTCCATGAACTGGCTGGGCAATTCCACCGCGTCCCACTCCACCCCGCTGATGCCCGAGACATCACGCTCGTTGACCTGGGTCAGCAGGTGGTGCAGGCCGTGGCCGAATTCGTGGAAGAGGGTGATGACATCGTCGTGCGTGAGCAGGGGCGGCTTGTCTCCCACGCTGTCGGCAAAGTTGCAGACCAGGTGCGCCACGGGCATCTGCAGGAGGCCGTCGTCCGGGCGCAGCCAGCGCGAGCGCACGTCGTCCATCCAGGCGCCGCCGCGTTTGCCGGGGCGGGCGGGCTGGTCCAGGTAGAACTGGCCGACCAGGTGAGCGCCGCGTTCGATGCGGTAGAAGACCACGGCCGGGTGCCAGACCGGGGCCGTGTCGGGCCGGATGCTGACCTCGAAAAGGGTTTCGATGATCTTGAACAGGCCGGCCAGCACGCGCGGCGCCGTGAAGTACTGCTTGACCTCCTGTTCGCTGAAGGCATAACGCGCCTCCTTCAGGCGTTCCGAGATATAGGGCCAGTCCCAGGGCTGCGGGTCGCTGATACCCAGCTCGTCACGGGCAAAAGCGCGCAGGTCGGCCACGTCCTGTTCGGCATAGGGCCGGGCCTTTTGCGCCAGATCACGCAGGAATCGCACCACCTGCTCGGGCGACTCGGCCATCTTGGGAACCACCGAGACCTCGCCGAAGTTGAGGTAGCCCAGCAACTGGGCTTCTTCCTGGCGCAGGGCCAGGATCTCGCGGATCAGGGCGCTGTTGTCGAACTTGGCACCATCGCCTTCGGCCTGGTCGGAGGCGCGCGTGGTGTAGGCGCGGTAGAGCTTGTGGCGCAGGTCGCTGCTCTTGGCGAATTGCATGACCGGCAGGTAGCAGGGCATCTTGAGCGTGAGCTTGTAGCCGTCCTTGCCTTCGGCCTTGGCGGCCGCGCGCGCAGCCTGTCGCACATCGGCCGGCACACCTTCGAGTTCGGTTGCGCTGGCGTCATAGGACCAGGCGTCGGTCGCGTCCAGGGTGTTTTCGCTGAACTTCTGGCTCAGTTCGGCCTGGCGTTCCTGGATTTCCGAGAAGCGTTGCTTGGCCGCCCCGCGCAGGTCGGCCCCACCCAGCACGAAGTTGCGCAGGGCGTTCTGGTGCGCCTGACGCTGCTCCGCATTCAGGCTGGACGGGGCTATGGCCTTGTACTTGGCATAGAGGCGTTCGTCGGCGCCCAGGCGGGTCCAGAATTCGGTCACACGCGGCAGGGCCTCGTTGTAGGCGGCGCGCAGCTCGGGGGTGTCGGCCACGCTGTTGAGGTGGCTGATGGCGCCCCAGGCGCGCCCCAGTTTCTCGGTGGCCACGTCCAGTTCGCGTGCGATGGCCGACCAGTCGGCCGGGAAATCCGCGGCGGTGACACGCTCCAGCGCTGCATTGGAGGCCTGCAGCAGGGCATCCATGGCCGGGGCCACATGTTCCGGGCGGATAAGGTCGAAGGGGGGCAGGTCGGAGGCGTCGAGAAGGGGATTGCTCATGTTCAGCATTGTGCGGTCAGCGGGACCGGATTCAATCCATGCCCCCATAGCTTTTGCTGATGTTCCCGATCAGCCCGCCGCCATGCGTTCGGCGGCTTCCAGGGTGTTGACCAGCAGCATGGTGATGGTCATGGGGCCGACGCCGCCGGGTACGGGGGTGATCCAGCCGGCCACCTGCTTGACCCCGTCGAAATCGACGTCGCCGCAGAGCTTGCCTTCGTCGTCGCGATTCATGCCCACGTCGATCACCACGGCCCCGGGCTTGACCATGTCGGCGGTCAGGACGTTGCGCTTGCCCACGGCGGCCACGACCACGTCGGCCTGTTGGGTCATGGCCTTGAGGTCCGGGGTGGCGCTGTGGCAGACGGTCACGGTGGCGTTTTTCTGCAGCAGCATCAGGGCCATGGGCTTGCCCACGATATTGGAGCGGCCGATGACCACGGCATGTTTGCCCTTGAGCTCGTAGCCTATGGACTCCAGCATCTTCATGCAGCCATAGGGCGTGCAGGGCCAGAAACCGGGCTGGCCGACCATCAGGGCGCCGGCGCTGGCGACGTGAAAACCGTCCACGTCCTTGGCCGGGGAAATCGACTCGATGACCTTGTGCGCATCGATGTGGGCTGGCAGGGGCAGTTGGACCAGGATGCCGTGGATGGCCGGATCGTTGTTGAGGGCGTCGACGCGCGCCAGCAGCTGGGTATCGGTCATGGAGGCCTCGTACTTTTCCAGCACCGAGTGCAATCCACTGTCCTCGCAGGCCTTGACCTTGTTGCGCACGTAGACCTGG
>JAGWTL010000182.1 GCA_028869035.1 Burkholderiales bacterium
GGATGGGGCCGGCATGCCGACTGCGCATCTGCCGCAGGATCCAGTCGATCTCCTGCCAGTCGCCCGAGTGGTAGGCGCGCGGTGCGCGATTGAGTTCGCCACTGCAACCACGGAAGTGCGGTACGGCATAGGCCAGCCCGTGCTGTCGCGCGAAACCGGCACAGGCCAGCGCGTAATGGCTCTGCGAAGAGCCCTCCAGCCCGTGGAAGAGTACCAGCAAGGTCTGGCCCGTCGCCCCCTGCAGCCAATCGACATCGATGAAGTCGCCGTCCGGCGTATCCCAGCGCTCGCGCCGGAACTGCGGCCGCGGCCCCTGCACTCGCCGCGCGTACAGAGCCGGCCAGATGGTCTGCAGATGCCCCCCGGGCAGCCAGTGAGGAGAGGTGTAGTTCATGCCGATAAGTCCGATCGCCTGATTTTCCTCCAGCCCATCCGCCATGGCAGTCACCGGTGTATTCTTGCCACGCCCTTTCGATGGAGATCCCCATGCGGCCCTGGCGACTTGTCCTCCTGCTCACCGTCTTCCTGTCCGGCTGCGGCTATCGCGACTTCCAGCAGCTCGATGCCGAACGCCAGGCGGCCTGGTCGGCCCTGGCGCCGCTGTACCAGCAGCGCACCGCCTTGGTCACGATCCTGCTCAACGCGGCCCGCACCCTGCCCGGCGCCGACCCTGGACAGCTTGCGCAGCTGGCCCAGACACGCGCTACAGCCGCCGCGCTGCCAGTACCAGGGACTCTCCCCGAAGATACGGCCAGCCTGCAGAGCCAGGCAAGCGCGCAGGCCGCGCTGACGGCGGCCCTGGCCCCGGTGCTGCAGACCGCCCGGCATGCGCCGGGGCTGGTACCCATGGTGGGCCAGTTCGACGGTCTGGAGAATCGCATCACCGTGGCCCGCAATCGCTACGGCCTTGCCACGCAGCAATACAACACCCTGCTGGGCAGCTTTCCCTCCAGTCTCACGGCGCGGGTGATGGGCTTGACGCTCCGGCCCGCCCTGCCTGGCAACCCCTGAAAGACAAAGGCCCTGAGTTCACACGTCAGGGCCTTTGCAGCAACGCGATCGTTTGGATCGCAGCGCAAGAGGAGATTACTTCTTCTGCAGGAACTTGCGAGCAGCGGCCATTTCAGCCACGGCAATCGCGAGCTCGGAAGTGGCGCGGGCGATGTCAATTTCGCTTTTGGCGTTCTTGATCGCTTCTTCAGCCGCCAGCTTGGCTTCGTTGGCCTTTTCCTCGTCCAGGTCCTTGCCGCGCACGGCGGTGTCGGACAGGACAGTAACGCAGTCAGGCTGCACTTCGAGAATGCCGCCGGCGACGAAGACGAATTCTTCCCTGCCGTCGGCCATCTCGATGCGCACCGAGCCGGGCCGGATGCGCGTGATCAGCGGTGTATGACGCGGGTAGATGCCGAGTTCGCCGGCTTCACCGGGCAGGGCGACGAAACGCGCCTCACCCGAGAAGATGGCATCTTCTGCACTGACCACATCGACGTGGATCGTGTTCATGTTGAAGCTTCCGTTACGGGCGCCGATCAGACCTTCTTGGCCTTCTCGAAGGCTTCGTCGATGGTGCCGACCATGTAGAAGGCCTGCTCGGGCAAGTGATCGCACTCACCGGCCACGATCATCTTGAAGCCACGGATCGTTTCCGACAGCGGCACGTACTTGCCCGGGGCGCCGGTGAACACTTCAGCCACGTGGAAGGGCTGCGACAGGAAGCGCTGGATCTTACGGGCGCGGGCCACGGTCAGCTTGTCTTCCGGAGCCAGTTCGTCCATGCCCAGAATCGCGATGATGTCGCGCAGTTCCTTGTAGCGCTGCAGCGTACCCTGCACGGCGCGGGCCGTGGTGTAGTGCTCTTCACCCACGACTTGTGGGTCCAGCTGACGGCTGGTGGAGTCCAGCGGGTCCACGGCGGGGTAGATACCCAGGGCGGCGATGTCACGCGACAGCACCACGGTGGAATCCAGGTGGGCGAAGGTAGTGGCGGGGGACGGGTCGGTCAAGTCGTCGGCCGGCACGTAAACGGCCTGGATGGACGTGATGGAACCGACCTTGGTCGAGGTAATGCGCTCTTGCAGGCGGCCCATTTCCTCGGCCAGCGTGGGCTGGTAACCCACGGCGGAAGGCATACGGCCCAGCAGGGCGGACACTTCGGTACCGGCCAGGGTGTAGCGGTAGATGTTGTCCACGAAGAACAGCACGTCACGGCCTTCGTCGCGGAAGGACTCGGCGATGGTCAGACCGGTCAGGGCCACGCGCAGACGGTTGCCCGGGGGCTCGTTCATCTGGCCGTAGACCATGGCAACTTTGGATTCGGCCAGGTTGTCGAGCTTCACGACGCCGGAGTCGGCCATCTCGTGATAGAAGTCGTTGCCCTCACGGGTACGCTCGCCCACGCCGGCAAACACGGACAGACCCGAGTGCGCCTTGGCGATGTTGTTGATCAGCTCCATCATGTTCACGGTCTTGCCCACGCCGGCGCCGCCGAACAGGCCGACCTTGCCGCCCTTGGCGAACGGGCACACCAGGTCGATCACCTTGATGCCGGTTTCCAGCAGCTCCTGCGAGGGGCTCAGTTCGTCGTAAGCCGGGGCCTTGCGGTGGATCGACATGGTCTTCTCGGCATTCACCGGACCGCGCTCGTCGATCGGCGCACCCAGCACGTCCATGATGCGGCCCAGGGTGGCCTTGCCCACCGGCACCATGATGGGCTTCTCGGTGTTCTGCACGATCATGCCGCGGCGCAGGCCGTCGGACGAACCCAGGGCAATGGTACGCACGATGCCATCGCCGAGCTGCTGCTGCACTTCCAGCGTCAGGGACGAACCGTCCATTTTCAGCGCGTCATAGATGCTGGGCATCTTGTCGCGGGGGAACTCGACGTCCACCACGGCGCCAATACACTGAACAATTTTTCCCTGCACTTGCGAGTTTGCTTGAGCCATTTTTCGCTCCAAAAATTTGAATCTTTAACGTACCAAAGGTCAGACCGGAGAGCTGTTTTAAACAGCCGCCGCACCCGCCACGATTTCCGACAGCTCTTTCGTGATCGCCGCCTGACGTGTCTTGTTGTAGACCAGCTTGAGTTCACCGATCACGCTGCCTGCGTTGTCGGTGGCAGCCTTCATGGCCACCATGCGGGCCGACTGCTCCGAGGCCATGTTCTCGGCCACGGCCTGGTAAACCAGCGCCTCCACGTAACGCAGCAGCAGTTCGTCAATGACGGCCTGAGCATCGGGTTCGTAGATGTAGTCCCAACCATGCTGGGGACCGCTGGCTTGCGCCTCGGCCTCCATCTTGGCGGCTGACAGCGGCAGCAACTGGGTGACCACCGGTTCCTGCTTCATAGTGTTGATGAACTTGGTGTAGCACAGGTACACCGAATTCAGTTCACCACGCGAGTAGGCGTCGAGCAGCACCTTGACCGGGCCGATCAGCTTGTCCAGATGCGGCGTGTCACCGAGCTGGGTCGACTGCGAGACCACCTTGGCGCCGATGCGGTTGAGGAAGCCCAGCCCCTTGTTGCCTATGGCCACCGCCTGCAGGCTGACGCCCTCAGCCTGCAACTCGCGCAACTTGGTGGTCACGCCGCGCAGCACGTTGGTGTTGAGACCGCCGCACAGGCCCTTGTCGGTCGTCACGACGATCATGCCGGCCGTCCTGGCATCGTTCACCTGCATGAACGGATGCGTGTACTCCGGGTTGGCCTTGCCGAGATTGGCGGCAATGTTGCGCACCTTCTCGCTGTAGGGGCGAGCAGCGCGCATACGCTGCTGTGCCTTGCGCATCTTGGACGCGGCCACCATTTCCATGGCCTTGGTGATCTTCTTGGTGTTCTCCACCGATTTGATCTTGCCGCGTATTTCCTTACCTGCTGCCATAAATGTTCCTAGTCAGTCGAGGACAGAGCTTGCGCTTCGCTTCCGTTCCGTCCCGCAAAGTTTTAGGTTTTAGGCGAAGGTCTTCTTGAACGCTGCAATCGCAGTGCTCAACTCGGCTTCGGCATCCTTGTCCATGGCCTTGGCTGCTTCCAGCTTGGCCAGCAGCGCGGCATGCTTGTCCTTGAGATAGCCGTGCAGGCCATGCTCGAAGGGCAGCACCTTCTTGACTTCGATGTCGTCCAGGAAACCCTTGTTGACGGCGAACAGCGAGGCGGCCATCAGGCTGATGGACAGCGGGCTGTACTGGGCCTGCTTGAGCAGCTCGGTCACGCGGGCGCCGCGGTCCAACTGCTTGCGGGTGGCCTCGTCCAGATCCGAAGCGAACTGCGCGAAGGCAGCCAGCTCACGGTACTGGGCCAGGTCGGTACGGATACCGCCGGACAGGTTCTTGACCAGCTTGGTCTGGGCAGCACCCCCGACGCGCGACACCGAGATACCGGCGTTGATGGCGGGGCGGATACCGGCGTTGAACAGGCTGGTTTCCAGGAAGATCTGGCCGTCGGTGATCGAGATCACGTTGGTCGGAACGAAGGCGGACACGTCACCGGCCTGCGTCTCGATGATCGGCAGCGCGGTCAGCGAACCGGTCTTGCCCTTGACGGCACCCTTGGTGAAGGCTTCGACGTAGTCGGCGTTCACACGAGCGGCACGCTCCAGCAGACGGCTGTGCAGATAGAACACGTCGCCGGGGTAGGCTTCGCGGCCCGGGGGGCGGCGCAGCAGCAGCGAAACCTGACGGTAGGCCACGGCCTGCTTGGACAGGTCGTCATAGACGATCAGGGCGTCCTGGCCGCGGTCGCGGAAGTACTCGCCCATGGTGCAGCCGGAGTAGGCCGACACGTACTGCATGGCGGCGGACTCGGAGGCGGTAGCGGCCACCACGATGGTGTAGGCCATGGCGCCGGCCTGTTCCAGGGCCCGCACCACGTTCTTGACGCTGGAGGCCTTCTGGCCGATGGCGACATAAACGCAGGTCATGTTCTGACCCTTCTGGTTGATGATCGCGTCGATGGCCACGGCGGTCTTGCCGGTCTGGCGGTCGCCGATGATCAGCTCGCGCTGGCCGCGACCGACCGGCACCATGGCGTCGATCGATTTCAGGCCGGACTGCATGGGCTGGTCCACCGACTGGCGGGCGATCACGCCGGGGGCGACCTTTTCGATCACGTCGGTCATCTTGGCGTTGATCGGGCCCTTGCCGTCGATGGGCTGACCCAGGGCGTTGACCACACGGCCGATCAGCTCGGGGCCGACCGGCACTTCCAGAATACGGCCCGTGCACTTGACGGTGTCGCCTTCGGAGATGTGCTCGTACTCGCCCAGAATCACTGAGCCGACGGAGTCGCGCTCGAGGTTCAGGGCCAGGCCGTAGGTGGGCTGACCATCCTTGCCGGCCGGGAATTCGAGCATTTCGCCCTGCATCACGTCGGACAGGCCGTGAATACGGCAGATGCCGTCGGTCACGGACACCACGGTACCCTGGTTGCGGATGTCGGCGCTGGCAGACAGGCCTTGGATCCGGCTCTTGATCAGTTCAGAGATTTCTGCGGGATTGAGTTGCATGACTCTTTCCTTCTTTCCTAGGTTGGGCTGACAGCTCGGGCGGGATGCCTCAGGCCGTGAGAGCCACTTTCATTTGTTCCAGACGGGCCTTGACGGAAGTGTCGAGCACCTCGTCACCGACCACCACGCGGATGCCACCGATCAGTTCGGGCTGCAATTCGACGGACACGTTCAGCTTGCGGCCGAAACGCTTTTCCAGCGTCGCCCTGACATCGCCCAGCGCAGCGCCATCAATGGCAAAAGCGCTGTACACGACGGCATCCGAAGAGCCACTTTGGGCATTCTTCAGGGCGCGAAACTGGACGGCGATCTCGGGCAGCACACTCAGGCGACCGTTGTCGATGACGGTGCGCAGGAAGTTCTTCGCAGCATCGTTCAGGGAGGCCTTGGCCACCCCGACGATCACGTCGAAGACCTGCTGGGCCGTCGCATTCGGGTTGTCGGCAAACTGCTGCAGCTGCGGATTGCCCGCAATGACAGCCAGCTCGTCGACCCAGACTGCCGTGCCGGCCAGGTCAGCCGATGCAGCCTTGAACAGCGCTTCAGCGTAGGGACGGGCAATGGTGGCGAGTTCAGCCATGGGAGTCCTTCTTACAGCTCGGTCTTCAAACGACCCAGCAGGTCCGCGTGGACGCCGGCGTTGACTTCTTTGCGCAGGATCTGCTCGGCGCCCTTGACGGCCAGTGCGGCCACCTGCTCGCGCAGGGCCTCACGCGCCTTGACGGTCTGCTGCTCGGC
>JAGWTL010000183.1 GCA_028869035.1 Burkholderiales bacterium
CGAGACGCTGGAAGACCTGTGCCAGGTCATGGCCGACGCCTCCATCTGCGGCCTGGGCCAGGCCGCACCCAACCCCATCCGCTGTGTCCAGAAATACTTCCCGCAAGAACTGGGAGCCCAAGCATGAACGCACCCGCCAAGCTCAACGAAGTCACCCCCCAGGTCGTCGAGTTCACGCTCGACGGCAAAAAGGCCCAGGCCTACGCCGGTGAAACCATCCTGACCGTGGCCAAGCGCATGGGCATGGAGATCCCCCACCTCTGCTACAAGGAGGGCATGCGCGCCGACGGCAACTGCCGCGCCTGCGTGGTTGAGATCAAGGGCGAGCGCACCCTGGCCCCCAGCTGCTGCCGCAGCGCCACCGCCGGCATGGAGGTGCAGAGCCAGAGCGAACGCGCCGTCAAGAGCCAGAAGATGGTGCTCGAGATGCTGCTGTCCGACATGCCGGATGTCGGCTACAAGTGGAATGACGACAGCGCCGTTCGCCCTGAGCTTGTCGAAGGGCTCACAGGGGCTTCGACAAGCTCAGCCCGATCGGTGGGGCAGCACGGCGAACTGTCGCAGTGGGCCGACCAGGCAGGCGTGACTGTGCGCCCCGCACTCAAGGCCCTGCGCCGCGAGCAGCCGGTGGCCGATATCTCGCACCCGGCCATGGCCGTCAACCTCGACGCCTGCATCCAGTGCAACCGTTGCGTGCGCGCCTGCCGCGAAGAACAGGTGAACGACGTGATCGGCTACGCCATGCGCGGCAGCCACAGCGAGATCGTGTTCGACCTGGGCGACGCCATGGGCGACAGCACCTGCGTGGCCTGCGGCGAATGCGTTCAGGCCTGCCCCACGGGTGCCCTCATGCCCAAGACACGCGTCGGTTCGCAACAGGTCGACAAGAAGGTGGACTCGGTCTGCCCCTTCTGCGGCGTCGGTTGCCTGCTGACCTACAACGTCAAGGACAACAAGATCATCAGCGTGGACGGGCGCGACGGCCCGGCCAATCACAGCCGCCTGTGCGTCAAGGGCCGTTTCGGTTTCGACTACGCGCACAACCCGCAGCGCCTGACCCAACCCCTGATCCGCAAGGCCGGCGTGCCCAAGGACCCGGAAGCCATCGACGAGCTGAACCGCCAGATGAGCGAGGATCCCTCGGTCATCTTGAGCATGTTCCGCGAAGCCACCTGGGACGAGGCGCTGGACCTGGCCGGTGGCGGCCTCAAGGGCCTGCGCGACAAATACGGCCTCAAGGCCCTGGCCGGTTTCGGCTCGGCCAAGGGCAGCAACGAAGAGGCCTACCTCTTCCAGAAGCTGGTGCGCACGGGCTTCGGCAGCAACAACGTGGACCACTGCACGCGCCTGTGCCATGCTTCCAGCGTGGCCGCCCTGCTAGAGGGTGTGGGCTCGGGCGCCGTCTCCAACCAGGTCAATGACGTGGAGAACTCGAGCCTGATCATGCTGATCGGCTCCAACCCCACGGCCAACCACCCGGTGGCCGCCACCTGGATGAAAAATGCCGCGAAGGCCGGCGCCAAGATCGTGCTGGCCGACCCGCGCATCACCGACATCGGCAAGCACGCCTGGCGCACCCTGCAGTTCAAGCCCGACACCGACGTGGCCATGCTCAACGCCATGATCTATACGGTGATCGAAGAAGGCCTGGTCGACAAGGAATTCCTGAAGAAGCGCGCCAGCAACTTCGAGGCCCTCAAGGCCAACGTCAAGGGCTACAGCCCGGAGGCCATGGAGCCCATCTGCGGCATTCCCGCGCAGCAGCTGCGCGAAGTGGCGCGCGAGTTCGCCACCTCCAAGGCCTCCATGATCCTGTGGGGCATGGGCGTGAGCCAGCACGTGCACGGCACCGACAACGCGCGTTGCCTGATCGCCCTGTGCGCGGTGACCGGCCAGATCGGCAAGCCCGGTTCCGGCCTGCACCCGCTGCGCGGCCAGAACAATGTGCAGGGCGCCAGCGATGCCGGCCTGATCCCCATGATGTTCCCGAACTACCAGCGCGTGGACAACCATGACGCGCACCAGTGGTTCGAGAAGTTCTGGGACACCAAGCTTGATGACAAGCCCGGTTACACCGTGGTGGAGATCATGCACAAGGCCCTGGTCGACGACAGCGATCCGCACAAGATCCACGGCATGTACGTCGAGGGTGAGAACCCCGCCATGAGCGACCCGGACCTGAACCACGCCCGCCACGCGCTGGCCGAGCTCAAGCATCTGGTGGTGCAGGACATCTTCATGACCGAGACCGCCTGGCTGGCCGACGTGATCCTGCCCGCCACCGCCTGGCCCGAAAAGACCGGCACCGTCAGCAACACCGACCGCATGGTGCAGATGGGCAAGCAGGCCGTCACGCCGCCCGGCGAGGCCAAGCCCGACCTCTGGATCATCCAGGAACTTGCTTACCGCATGGGCGTGAACTGGAACGGCGTTGACGCCGGGCCGTCCCAAGGCGCCGCAGCCCCCTCGGGCGGCAGTGCGGCACGCATTGCGGCAAACGTGGGGGCCTTTTATGCTGGCGAGCACGCCGGCGTGGCCGAGGTCTACGAGGAGATGCGCCAGGCCATGCATGCCGTCATCTCGGGCATCACCTGGGAGCGTCTGGAGAAGGAATCCAGCGTGACCTATCCCTGCCTGAGCGCCGACGACCCGGGCCAGCCCACCGTCTTCATCGACAAGTTCGACACCAAGGACGGCAAGGTCAGGCTGGTGCCGGCCGACATCATCCCGGCCAACGAACGCCCCGATGCCGAGTTCCCCTTCGTGCTCATCACGGGCCGCCAGCTCGAGCACTGGCACACCGGCAGCATGACGCGCCGTTCGGGTGTGCTCGACGCCATCGAGCCCATCGCCACCGCCTCCATGTGCGGTGACGACATGAGCGAACTGGGCCTGAAACCCGGCGACGTGGTGACCGTGGCCTCGCGCCGTGGCCAGGTGGCCATCCACCTGCGCCGTGACGACGGCACGCCGCGCGGCGCCGTCTTCATCCCCTTCGCCTACTACGAAGCGGCGGCCAACCTGATCACCAACGCCGCGCTGGACCCGGTCGGCAAGATCCCGGAGTTCAAGTACTGCGCGGTGGCCATCCGCCGCGGCGGCACGCCGGCCAAGACGCAGGGCTTCGGTGCGGCGCAGGCCATGCTGGGCTGACCACTGCCAACGGGACAAGACAAGGGCCTTGCGGCATGTCGCAAGGCCCTTTTTTATTCGGTGCGCAAGGGTGGCCGTGCGACAAATTGTCGCAACGGACTCTTATGCAGGGTCTTTCCTATCCGCTACAGTGACGGCTGTATGAGCAGCAAACAACCCTCCACCCAGGTCGCCGTCATCATGCGCAAGGTGCGCATCGATGGGCCCATGAGCCGCTGGCAGACCTGGCGCTGGGAGCTCGCCGATGTGGTGGCGCACGAACCGGCCTTCGGTGATCAAGCGCGCCTGCTGCGCAAGGACGAGAACGGCGAACATTGGTTGCACCCGAACTTCACGGTGGAGTTGTTCCGCGACGATGCCGAGGGCTACTACCTGAATGCCACCACGCCGGCGCCCTGCTGGTTCGTGCTCTGGCGCATGGAGGAGGAAGCCAGCGTGGCGGACGAGCCCATTCCCCGCCCGGCGGCCGTTTCGGTGAGTTACCACGACGCCGGGCGCTGGCTCGACGCGCAGGAAACCGTGGAGCAGGTGCCCGCACCGCCCGAGGTCGTGGCCTGGTTCCAGGCCTATGCCGATGAACACCGTGTGATCGAGCCCAAGCGCCGCAAGCGGCCTGACAGCTTCAAGCCGCTGACGGACCGTTTCGGCAACCCGGCCTCGGTGAGCACGGAGAAGAAATTCGGCGGGGGCGAACATGGCTGAGGGCTTCCTGGGCCGCTGGGCGCAGCGCAAGCAGGCGGTGCGCGAGGGCAAGCCGCTGGAGGAGCCGGTGCCTGGTTTGGCCGTTCGCCCTGAGCCACCTGTCCTGAGCAAAGTCGAAGGAGTCGAAGGGCTTGTGCCCCAGTCTGAGCGAGGGCTTCGACAAGCTCAGCCCGAACGGACTGAGATCGCATCGCCCTCTATGCAGTCGGAAGCACCACTACCGCCACCCACGCTGCAGGATACGCAGTCCTTGACGCCGCAGTCCGACTTCAAACGTTTTGTCGCCGCCGACGTGGACCCCGAGGTCAAGAACGCGGCCATGAAGAAGCTCTTCACCGATCCGCACTTCAATGTGATGGACCGTCTGGACATCTACATCGACGACTACTCCCTCCCTGACCCGCTGCCGCAGTCCATGCTGCGCCAGATGGCCAGCGCGAAATTCCTGAACCTGTTTGAGGATGAGGAAGAAAAAGACAAAAAGGCCGGGGCAGGGCTGACCCCTAGCCCGGCACCTGCTGTGCAAACCGATAATCCGGCAACGGTGGCGGCGAGTCCCGAATTGCCGGCACCCGCCGCCACGGCCCACCTGAACGATCAAGACCATGCCGACCCTGATTTGCGACTGCAACAAGACCATGCCGCTGGACCCCAAGGGTCTGGGCGCGGTCCTCAATGAAAACCTGACGCAGCACAGCACCCTGTGCCGGCGCGAGGCCGGTGCCTTCCAGCAGGCGCTGGCTCGGGGCGACGACGTAGTGGTGGCCTGCACGCAGGAAGCCCGCCTCTTCGGTGAGCTCGCCGAGCAGACCGAGGGCGCCAAGGCTGTTCCGATCCGCTTTGTCAACCTCCGCGAGACCGGGGGCTGGAGCAAGGACGCGGCGAAGGCCACGCCGAAAATGGCTGCGCTGCTGGCTGCTGCGCGCCTGCCCGATCCCGAGCCCGTGCCCACGGTCACCTACAAGAGCGCCGGGCGTCTGCTCATCATCGGCACGCTGGATGCCGCCGAGCGCGCCGCCGAACTGGTCGCCGATACGCTGGACGTGAGCATCTTCAGCACCGGCGCCGGGACGGACGGCGGCATGCAGGAGCGTCGTTACCCCGTGCTGGCCGGCAGGATCGAGGCGCTCACCGGATGGCTGGGCGCCTTCGAGCTCAAGTGGCAGCGCAACAACCCGATCAATCTGGATCTGTGCACGCGCTGTAACGCCTGCATCGATGTCTGCCCCGAAAATGCCATTGGCTTCGACTATCAAATTGATAGCAACTTGTGCAAATCGCATCGCGCCTGCGTCAAGGCCTGCGGTGTGGCTGGCGCGATCGACTTCACCCGCGAGCCGCAGCCTGACAGCGACACTTTCGACCTGGTGCTGGACCTGCGCAGCACGCCGGCCTTCACGCAGCATGCCAAGCCCCAGGGTTATTTCTCCGTTCGAGCTGAGTCTGTCGAAGCCCCGCAGAGCCCTTCGACAGGCTCAGGGCGAACGGATCTGATGAGCGCCATCATTCAGCTGCGCGGCCTGGTCGGCGAGTTCGAGAAGCCCAAATTCTTCGTCTACAAGCAGAAACTCTGCGCACACAGCCGCAACGAGAAAGTGGGCTGCAATGCCTGCGTAGAGGTCTGCTCGGCTTCCGCCGTCAGTTCTGACAAGCAACGCCAGCAGATCAAGGTCGATCCGAATCTCTGCGTGGGTTGCGGTGCCTGCACCACGGTCTGCCCCAGCGGCGCGCTGAGCTTTGCCTACCCCCGCGCGGGCGAGCAGGGCGTCAAGCTCAAGACCCTGCTCTCCACCTACCTGCGTGCCGGCGGCAAGCAGCCTGCGCTGCTGCTGCACAGCCAGCAGGCGGGGACCAGGATGATCGGTGACCTGGGCCGCGCCGCACGCGTGGACCCGGACATGCTGGGCGTGCCGGCACGTGTGATCCCGGTGCCGGTCTGGCACACGGCCTCGCTCGGTCTGGACGTCTGGCTCACCGCCGTGGCCTATGGCGCGACCAATGTCTGGGTGCTGATGACGGGCGAGGAAGCGCCGCAGTACCTGGAGGCCGTGCGCGCCCAGATGGACGTGGCGCAGGCCATCCTCACCGGCCTGGGCTACCAGGGCGAATACTTCCGCATCCTGCATGCGCGGGATGCGCGCGACCTGGCGGCGCTGGACGCGGACCTGCAGGCCCCTGCCGCGCAAGGCGTGGCCAAGCCCGCCGGTTTTGCCGTGCAGGCCGACAAGCGCGCCACGCTGGAACTGGCGCTGGACCATCTGCTGACGCA
>JAGWTL010000184.1 GCA_028869035.1 Burkholderiales bacterium
GGCGCCTGCAGCGACACCATGGAGCAGGACGGCAAGTACATGATGGACAACAACTACACGCTCTCGTGCGAGTTGTTCCAGGCCTGCCAGCGCTACGGCACGCGCCTGCTCTACGCCTCCTCAGCGGCCACCTACGGCAACTCCGAGACCTTCCGCGAGGCGCCCGAGTTCGAGGCCCCGCTCAACGTCTACGGCTACTCCAAGCTGCTGTTCGACCAGCGCATGCGCCGCGAGCTGGGCAACGACTTCGAGAAGGCCAAGATCCAGGTGGCGGGCTTCCGTTACTTCAACGTCTACGGCCCGCGCGAGCAGCACAAGGGTCGCATGGCCAGCGTGGCCTTCCACCAGTTCAATCAGTTCCGCGTCGAGGGAAAGGTCAAGCTCTTCGGCGAATACGGCGGCTACGCCCCCGGCGAACAGAAGCGCGATTTCGTCTTCGTCGACGATGTGGTGGCCGTCAACCTCTGGTTCTTCGACCACCCGGGCAAGAGCGGCGTGTTCAACCTCGGCTCGGGCCGCGCCCAGCCCTTCAACGACGTGGCCGTGGGCGTGGTCAACACCCTGCGCGTACTGAAGGGAGAAGCTGCACTGTCGCTGGCCGAGATCGCTGCAAAGGGTCTGATCGAGTACATCCCCTTCCCCGACGCGCTGCGCGGCAAATACCAGTGCTACACGCAGGCGGATCTGGGCAGGCTGCGCGCCGCCGGCTGCGATCACAAATTCGCCGACGTGCAGACCGGCGTGACCCAGTACGTCAAGTGGCTGGCCAGCCAGGCCTGATCGACCTTCGCTCATGAAAAAAGCCGGCGGATCCCGCCGGCTTTTTCTCGGGCGCGCTCAACGTCTCACTTGCATTTGAAGACTTCATAGGAGCGCTTGCCGTACTCCTGGGAATTGCCCTTGACCACGGTATCACCGCCCTTGTCGATGGCCTCGTTGCGCGCCATCTGCAGCAGGTTCTCTTCCACTGCCTCGGCGCTGCGCGTGATGGGACCCAGGGAGGACAGCACGCTGAGCGTGGAGCGCCCCAGCGACTTGCACTTGGCCACGTCCGTGTCCTTGGCCAGCACAACCTGCTCCGCGCCGACACGCTCGCCGATTATCGAGCTGGCACAGCCCGACAGGCCGCTTGCCAGCAGGGACAGGGCCGCGAGGTTCATCAGGTTCTTCGATAAGGGCATAAGTCTCTCCAATCAACAACAGAAACACAGTCTGCGAAGTTTAGCGGGTGTTCGTGTATCCAGATGCAAAAAATGGGTCAAACGCCTGTAAGTTTGCGGTAGGCCTCGCGCGTCTCGGGTGACACGGCGGCAAGCACCTGCGCGTGGCTGGTCTGGTGGCGGGCCTGCAGGCGCGCCGATGCGACGGCCCTGGAGCGGCAGAACCAGTGGCAGCTGTGCTGCATGAGGAAAAGCTCGGCCGACATCGTGAACGCCTTGTCGCGCGGCGAGAGCTGGCGGCGATTCTCGGCCGCCGCCGCGACGCCCTCGGCATGGATGGCCAGGGCGTGGCGCATGTCGAAAGCCTGGCGCGGAAGGATCTTGTCCGCGTAGGGGAAAGCAAAAGCCAGGGTGCTGACCTGCGTCTGCCCGTTCCAGACCTTGGAGAAGTCGGTGGCGAAACGCTGGAACTGGCTGTTCAGCTCGGCCTCGGCCGTGCCCAGCATGCCCCAGATCTGCGCACGGCGCTCCTCATCGTCCTCACCGAGCGCGCGCAGATAACCCTCGGTGACGTTCTCCATGAGCTTCTCGATCTGGTACTGGCTGAGGTAGCCCCCCAGCAGGTAGATACGACGCCGTTGCTCGCGCGCCTTGAGGAACTGGAAACCCGCGATGGGCGCCAGCAGCAGGATCAGAAGCTCCATGGTTGCCCCGGATGAAACAAAGAGGCAAGTGTAGTGGCTGGGCCTGGTGCTCTGTTCAGCGCTCCAGCGCCACCACCCGCTTGTACAACAAACCGCCCGCGTAGAGCGAGAGGCCCACCACCACCAGGCTGCCGATGCGCACCAGGGGCGCGGCGCCGGCCAGGTCGTAGAGCATGACCTTGACCAGGGAGGCGGCGAAGATGAAAAGCGAAGACTTGCCCAGGTCCTGGTCGCTGTTGCGGAAGGCCAGCAGCAGGCAGGCCAGGGCCAGCGCGCCCCAGGGCAGCGAGACCAGCAGCGCGTTGTCGAAGCTGCGCAGCACCACGCCCATGAGACCGATGTGGGCCGCATACAGCGCGAACACCATCCACTGCCGCAGCGCGACGTGGCCGCGGCCGATGAACCAGGCCGCGTAAAGCTCGGCGGTGTAGAGCAGGGCCAGCAGGATGGCCTGGCCCGTGCCGTCGCTGTCGCCCAGCAGCACCACACGCGTGAAGTTCAGGGCCAGCAGCGCGCCCAGCAGCAGCTTGAACGGCAGCATGAGCTGCGCGTCCGCCGCAGGGCGTGTGACGAAGAGCGCGGCCGGCGGCAGCACCAGCAGCACGGCCCAGGGCGCCCAGCGCTCGGGCAGCAGTTCCAGGTAGACCGCATGGAACAGCACCAGCGCGCCGTAGGAGCCGACGATGAAGCCGCCGGCTTCGAGCGACACGCCCAGCGCACGCCGCGCGATCCCGTAGGCCACCAGCAGCACGGCCGCGCTGGTCACGGCCACCCAGGGCGCCACGTCGGGCACGTGCCGCTCCAGCAAGGCGTACTGCAGCCCGTAGAAGAGCAGCAGCAGCGGCAGGTGGGCGATGCCGTCGGCCCGCGTCAGCGGGCGGTCGTGCCGGATGGAGAAGGTGATCGCCGCGGCCAGGAAGACCAGGAACTGCAGGGTCTGGAAGACCACGGCCACCCCCCACTGGGAGCGGGCCAGGTGCTCCCACGCCAGCTGGAAAGCCAGCAGGGCCATGTAACCGGCCAGCAGATAGGGCCGGCGGTTGGCGATGGCCACGGCGTAGACGCTGAAGACCACGCTCCACGCCGTGAAATAGATCGCCAGGTCCACCACCGAACCCGTCAGGGCCTGCAGCAGCAGGGGTGCGGAGTAGGAACCCACCACGGCGAACAGGCCGTAGATCTCGCTGCCGAAGACACGGCCCAGCCAGAGCGCCAGCAGGCAGTTGCAGATCACCGCCGTGGTGGCGAGGCCAGCGCCGATCAGGTGGTAATAAAGATGCGCGCCGTAGATGGCCAGGAAGAACACCACCAGGCCGCCGGCCGGCAGCAGGCTGGCGTAGTGGCTGTCCAGGCGCCGCAGCCGCAGGCCCGCCACGATGAGTCCGACGCCGCCCAGCACGGCCAGGCCGAGCTGGCGCGGCGGCGTGAGCCAGCCCGCGTCATAGACCAGGCGGATCAGGTAGGCCGCGGCCAGCACCAGCAGCGTGGCCCCGGTCCAGCCCATGATCTGCGTGACCGTGAGCTCGCTGTCGTCAGTGGACTTCTCGAAAAATGGCGAGGCCGGCCGTGTGGCCTGCCCCCCTGCCGCCCGCACATCGACCTGGGGCACGGTGTTGCGGAAAAAACGGTCCTCCTCGTCGGCCGCGCGCGCAACCGCCGCTGCGGGACGCGCAGGCGGTGCCACGGCCTCCGGGCGCTGTTTCGCCAGCCCCAGCACGGCTTCTTCCAGCCGGGCCAGGCGCAGGTTCAAGGCACGCAACTGCGCTTCGACATCCGCCATGGTCCATCCTTGCTTCGCGACAACAGCCGCATGCTAACCGGTCGTGGCCGGGTTCAGGCCGGGCGGCCGTAGCCCCCGCCCCCGGGGGTATGGATCTCGAACACGTCGCCGGGCTGCATATCGGTCTGGCCGATGTGGTCCAGCACTTCGCTGCGGCCATCGGCACGCAGCACGCGGTTGAGTCCCGTCTGCCCGCTGCCACCACCCGCCATGCCAAAGGCCCCGCTCTTGCGGCCATTGGAGAGGATGCTGGCCGTCATGGTTTCCAGGAACTGCACACGCCGCACACCCCCATCACCGCCGCGCCAGCGGCCCGCGCCGCCCGAGCCCTGCCGGATCTCGTAGCCCAGCAGGCGCACGGGGAAACGGAACTCCAGCACCTCGGGGTCGGTCAGGCGCGAGTTGGTCATGTGGGTCTGGACCACACTCGTTCCGTTGTAACCCTCACCGGCGCCCGAGCCACCGGAGATCGTCTCGTAATACTGGTAGGTCGCGTTGCCGAAGGTGAAATTGTTCATGGTGCACTGGCTGGCCGCCATCACGCCGAGAGCACCGTAGAGCGCGTTGGTGATGCAGCTCGAGGTCTCCACATTGCCCGCCACCACCGAGGCCGGCGGGTTCGGGTTGAGCATGGAGCCCGCCGGGATGATGACCTTGAGCGGTTTCAGACAGCCTGCGTTGAGCGGGATGTCGTCGTCCACCAGGGTGCGGAAGACGTAGAGCACGGCCGCCATGCAGACCGCGGTAGGTGCGTTGAAGTTGTTGAGCTGCTGCGCGCTGGTGCCCGTGAAGTCGATCTCGGCGCTGCGGGCCTTCGCGTCCACGCGGACAGCCACGCTGATCTGCGCGCCATTGTCCAGCGGCAGCGTGAACTTCCCGTCCTGCAGGCGCGTGATCACACGGCGCACCGACTCCTCGGCGTTGTCCTGCACATGGCGCATATAGGCCTGTACGACGTCCAGGCCGAACTGGACCACCATCTTGCGCAGCTCCTGCACGCCTTTCTCATTGGCGGCGATCTGGGCCTTGAGGTCGGCCAGGTTCTGCTGCGGGTTCCTCGAAGGATATTCACCGCTTTGCAGCAGGGCCAGCATCTCGGCCTCGCGCAGCACACCCCGCTCCACGAGCTTGACGTTGTTGATCTGCACGCCCTCCTCCTCGATGCGCGTCGAGAAGGGTGGCATCGATCCGGGTGTCGTTCCGCCGATGTCCGCATGGTGACCGCGGGAGCCCACGTAGAACATCGGGCGCCGGCCCTCACCCCCGCCCTCTCCCAGAGGGAGAGGGGGCAAATCCATCGGACTCCCTCTCCTCCCGGGAGAGGGTGGGGGTGAGGGCTCGGGCTCCAGATAAACCGGCGTGATCACCGTGACGTCCGGCAGGTGCGTGCCGCCGTGGTAAGGGTCGTTGAGCGCATACACATCACCGGGCTGCATGCGGCCCGTGTTCTCGCGGATCACGGTCTTGATGCTCTCGCCCATGGAACCCAGGTGCACGGGCATGTGCGGCGCGTTGGCAATCAGGTTGCCCGCCGCATCGAACAGCGCACAACTGAAATCGAGCCGCTCCTTGATGTTCACCGAGTAGGCCGTGTTCTGCAGCTGCAGGCCCATCTGCTCGGCGATGTTCATGAAGAGGTTGTTGAAGACCTCCAGCAGCACCGGGTCGGCCGTGGTGCCCGCGGCGTAGCGCTGCTCGCGCGGCGCCCGGCGGGTCAGCACGATGTGGTCCAGCGCCGTGAGCTCGGCCTCCCAGCCGGGTTCCACCACGGTGGTGGCGTTTTTCTCGGCGATGATGGCCGGGCCGGGCATGCGGTCGCCCGCGCGCAGGTCCTCGCGCACCACCAGGGCCGCTTCATGCCACTGCCCCCCCGAATACAAACGCACGGTCTCGCGGCGGGGCACCTCGCGCACGGGGTGCACAGCGTGGCGCGGCTCGGCCGGCGCGTCGCCGGCCACCACCGCCTCCACCGACACGGCCTCCACAACCAGCCGCTTGCCCTGCATCAGGAAGGCGAAACGCTGGCGGTAGGCGGCTTCGAAGGCCGTGGTGACCTCGGCCAGCGTGCCGTGCGACACGATCAAGGCCGCATCACTGCCCTCGTAGCGCACATGCACACGGCGCTGCACATGCACGGCGGCCGCGCTGAGCTGCTGGCGCTCCAGTTCGGCGCGTGCTGTCTGCGTCAATGCATCGAGGCGTTCGGCCACCGTGGCCAGGGCAGAAGCTTCCAGCGGCAACTCCACCGCCTGCTCGCGTATCACGTTCTGGTCGGCCAGACCCATGCCATAGGCCGAGAGCACACCCGCCAGCGGGTGCACCAACACGCGTGTCATGCCCAGGGCATCGGCCACCAGGCAGGCGTGCTGCCCGCCCGCGCCGCCGAAGCACTGCAGGGTGTAGCGCGTCACGTCGTAACCACGCGCCACCGAGATCTTCTTGATGGCATTGGCCATCTGCTGCACGGCGATG
>JAGWTL010000004.1 GCA_028869035.1 Burkholderiales bacterium
GCCAGGCGCAGGCGGGTGTCGTGCACCTTGTCGGCCGGCACCAGGATGGCGTGCCCGCCCTCGGCGTGTTTGTAGGGGATGTTCAGCTGCGAGAGCTGGGCGATGATGGCGCCGCCGTCCTTGTCGGACAGATTGGCATAGAGCACCCGCCATTCGGCCTGGCGCCCCATCATGAGACCGACGATGGCAATGACCACGAACAGGGCCACACCCATGGCCAGACGCAACATCTGCCCCTGGTCCAGCGCGGCAAAACGTTGGCCCAGAGTGGGGTTCAGGGGGATCGCAGCAGCTTCAGCCATGGTGTGTTCCGGTACATCCTGGCGCGGTTTTCAGCGCCTGTGCATCCGATTATTCTGGCTGACCTCCAAAACATTAGGGGGAAAAGGCCCTGATTTCCCCGCCATTTCAAAATAATGGCGGCCAGCGGCAGGACTAGCATCAGTCCCAACATCATTCCTTCGGGACTGCCTCATGGATTTACGTCTGACACCCACCACCATGCCGGTCACGGTGCGCCCCGGCCTGGCCGCCAAAACCGGGGCCGCCCAGGCCGGTGTTGCCGCCAAGGGCTTTCAGGCCGAGATGCAGTCGGCGCTGAAGTCGGTCAGCGAAGCGCAGAATTTCGCCACCACCTTGCAAAAACAGGTCCAGATGGAGAATCCCAAGGTCAGCCTGGAAGAGACCATGGTGGCGATCCAGAAAGCGCAGATCGGCTTCCAGGCCACGCTGCACGTGCGCAATCGGATGGTCCAGGCCTACACCGACATCATGAACATGCAGGTTTAGCCTACTGCGCAAGCCGATGGCGGCGTTGGGCGGTGCTCGCCATCCTCACGTACAGGGAGTACGTTCCGGTGGCTGCGCTCCGGCCGCCTTGCCCTCGGCTCGCTCGCTACGGCTAAACAGTCGTTGTTTCACTCTTAATGCAGCACGCGCTTGCCGCCGCCGTCCAGGATCTCCTCGAGATGGGTGAGCCAGGGTTCGGTCAGGTGACGGATCTCGGCGTCGTTGCGCAGGATGCGCTGCATGATGCGCGTCTTCTCGCTGCGCTCATCGGGCCGCAGCTCCTCCTCGCGCGAGCGGTGGCGCAGCTGCTCGATCAGCACCGCGCACACACCTTCGTAGCGCATCACGGATTCCAGGTCCTGGACCCGGGCAGCCTCCAGCATCTTGGCGCTGCTGTCCTCGATGGCCTTGTAATAGTCGATCAGCATCTGGGGCATGGTTCAGGCTCCCGTGCTCACGGACGCGGCCGGTTCGGCCACGGTCCCTTGTTTCATGCCCTTCCAGCCCTGGGCGATGGTCTCGATCAGGCGCTGGATCTCCTGCAGGATGGCGTCGTCGTTCTGGGCATTGGCCAGAATCAGGCGGCGCGTGCAGTAGTCATACAGGGCGGCCAGGTTCTCGGCGAGCTCGCCGCCGTCGACGCGGTCCAGTCCGGTGCTCAGGCCTTCCTCGAGGATGCGCAAGGCCCGCGCAATGGCCTCGCACTTGGCCGGCACGTCACCACGCGCCAGCGCGCCGCGCGCGGTCGCCAGCGACTGCAGCATGCCGTCAAACAGCAGGCTGACGATCTGGTGCTGGTCGATGGTGTGCATGCTGGTCTCGACGTTGATGCGCCGGTAGGCATCGGCCGAGCGGGGGCTTGCGGTGCGAAACATGCTTGTATGTCCTCTTTGGCGGCGTCAGGTCTTGATTCTCTATATCGACCGAATGGCCTCAAAATGAAGCTCGTCACTCTCACCTTGAGGACTTGTTCCACTGGGTGATTTGCTGCGACAGGTAAGAGTTGAGCGAGTTCAGGCCGGTGAGCTGGACGTCCAGCGCACTGTAGCGCCGATTGAGGGCGGCTTCCATCCTGGTGGCCTTGTCGTTGACCCGGGCCTGGTCCTTGGCATTGTTGTCCAGGGAACGCTTGAGGTTGTCGTCCTTGATCTTGAAAAAGCCCGTGCTGTCCAGCAGGGTCTTGGTCAGCCCCTTGAGGCGCACGGCGATCCCCTCGGCGCTGCCCGGGGTCGTGCTGCTGAACAGGGCCTTGATCTCATCCATTTTCTCCATGGCCTTGGACAGCTTGGTGCTGTCGATCTCCAGATTGCCGCCGCGCAGCGCACTGATGCCGATGTCGCTGAGGCGCTGGAACACGCTGGAGCCGGTGCTCAGAGACTGCGCGGCCGCACGCAGGGCGTTCTGCAGGGCCAGGGTGGTGCTGTCGCCCTGCAGCAGGCCGCCGGTCTTGGTGGCCTGATCGTACTTGGTCGCCTCGTTGAGGACCCCGTTGATGTCGTTGTAGGCCTTGACGAAGTCCTCGATGTTCTTCTTGACGGTCGAGGTGTCCTTGGCGATGGTGATGGTCACCGGCGCGGTCGTCTGCTTGACGGCGATGAAAGTCACACCCGCCACCGAGCTGGCAAAGGTATTGGTGGCCGAGCTGACGGAAATGCCGTTGATGGTGGCCGCGGCGTTGACCGCCGCCTGATTGGTCACGCTGCCGTTGACCAGGCGCGACAGGCCCATAGCATCGGTCGGGTTCCCGTCCGCATCACTGGTCACGCTGAGCTTGAAACCCGCCGCCAGCCCCGTGTTCTTGCCACTGATCAACAGGCGCTCGCCCGAGGCGTCGCTCAGCACGGTGGCAGTGACGCCGGCATTGGCGCCGTTGATCTTGCCGGCGACGTCGGACACCGTGTCGGTGGCGCTGACGGTCAGGTCCACCGGCGTGCCGCCGCCGGGCGTGAAAACCGCCCCGCCCCATTGGCCAATCTCCAGACGCAGCGTGCCCGCGCCGATGGCGCCGCCCACCGGGAGCAGGGGCATGGAATAGGTGGACTGCGCCTTGGCCAAGCTCTGCACCTCGACGCTGAAGGCCGTGGGCTGGGTGCCGCCGACGGCGCTGGCCGTGACCGAGGATGTGTCCGAGGACGATGCCGACACCCCGTTCCAGCCGGTGACGCTGCTGAGCTTGCCGATGGCATCGGACAATGCCGACACCAGGGACTTGATCTGACCGAAGGCTGAGATCTTGGCCTGCACCGTGGTAGCCGCCAGCTGCAGTTTCCCCAGCGGCTTTCTTTCCAGCGCCACGAGTTGCGTGACGATGCTCTTGACATCCAGATTGCTGCCGATACCCGGCGATGACATGGTGGCCATGGCGAACTCCTGACTGGCATGGGCGCCAGCATTCCCTGTGGGATTATCGGCCGCACCCCGGGCACTGTCACTTCGATTTGGGGCGCAAAAAGACCATATTTCCCGCTCTCTCGTTTATCGGCGGATTTACTTGTAACTTTAGCCAACGCGAGTAGCAGCAGCGGAATAAAAAAACCCGGCGTGGACGAACCACGCCGGGCCGGTATCAGGGCCTGAAGGTCTAGCGCAGCAGGGCCAGCACACCCTGGGGCAACTGGTTGGCCTGTGCGACCATGGCGGTCCCCGCCTGCTGCAGGATCTGGGCACGCGACAGGTTGGCGGTTTCGGCCGCGAAGTCGGCGTCCTGGATTCGGCTGCGGGAGGCCGTCAGGTTTTCCGAAGTCACCTGCAGATTGGAAATCGCCGTATCGAAGCGCGACTGCAGGGCGCCCAGCTTGGCACGCTCGCCGCTGATGAAGGCAAGCGCCGAATCCACCGTCTTCAAGGCATCGGAGGAGTTGGCCACCGTGGTGACATCCAGATTCGAGACCTTCTTGAGCGTCGAGTTGGAGCTGGCAAACACGTTGGTGGTGGTCGCCGTGGCCGAGAACGACTTGGAGGAATCCAGCGTCACGTAGCCGCTGGTGGTCGCGCTGTCGACGGTGGCGTTGGTGCCGCCGGTCAGGGTTGTCGCGCCGCCGGCGGTCGACACAGCGCCGGTAACGTCGGTGTACAGCTTCTGAACCGTCACGTTGCCCGCCATGGAACCAGCCACGCCCGTGTCAGCCACGGTGATGTCGTTACCGGTGGAGTTGGTCAGCACGATGCCGGTGGCCGCCGAGTTCAGGGTTGCAATGACACCCGTCTTGGACGACTGGTCGTTGATGGCCGAGATGGCCGCCGCCAGGCCGTCCGAGCCCGTGGTCGCGGTGATGGAGAAGGACAATGTCTGCGCCGTGCTGTTGTCCGATTGCAGGGTGATCGAGTACGCACCCGCTGCGGTGAACGCCAACTGCGCATTGGTGCGCGCTGAAGCGGTCACGCCGGTATTGGCGGTCTGCTGGTTGATGTTGGTCGCAACCATCTTGGCGGTATCGTTCGCTGCAATGCTGATGTTCTGGCTACCCAGCGCACCGTTCACAGCCACCGTACCAGCGGTCACGCCATTGGTGCCCCAGGCGGTAGAGTTAGTCGCAGCGCCGCTGCCGACGGCCTGATTGTTGCCGTACACCGAGGTGCGCAGGTTGGCGGTCGAAGCCACAATGACCTGCCCCGCATTGGCGCCGACCTGGAACTGGGCGGTGCCGAAGCTGCCGTCGAGCAACTTCTGGCCGTTGAATTCCGCAGTCTGGGAGATGCGGTCCAGCTCGGACACCAGCTGACCAACCTCTGCGTTCAGGGCCTGGCGGTCCGAGGCGCTGTTGGAAGCATTGGCCGACTGCACAGCCAGTTCACGCACGCGCTGCAGGATATCGCTGGAAGCCTTGAGAGCGCCTTCAGCGGTCTGCGCCAGCGATACGCCGTCGTTGGCGTTGCGCACGGCCTGGTTCAGGCCGCGGATCTGGCTGGTGAAACGCTCGGAAATCGCCAGACCGGCCGCGTCGTCCTTGGCGCTGTTGATGCGCAGGCCCGAAGACAGGCGCTGGATGGCCGTGCTCAGTGAAGACGCATTCGCACCCTGATTCCTCTGGGCGGTCAGCGAGTTGATGTTGGTGTTGATGATCGATGCCATTGCAAATCTCCTTGACAAACAGATGGCGTTACCGCCAACCAGGACGCCAGACGGTGCTGGCGACTTGATTCACCAGTGCAACATTGCTGTCGCGGTGAATGGCGGACCCGGAAAGGACCGTTGAACCTGTTTTCGGCCCGGCTCGAACAAAACTTGAGGGCCGATTCGCCGAATTACGTTATTTTTCCCGTTCAGTTGCACGCATCAGCCGTGCGCCAAGCTCCAGCATGCGCCGGGTACCCCTCGGGTTTCGGCATGTCCGGGCCGAACTTGAGGGGTAAATGCAAAAGCTGGGCGGCTTTCCCCTCATTTATCCGGGTAACGACCAGAAATCAGCCGCCCACAATCATTCCATCGTTGTGCCGTGTCCGTTCTGCATATGGGATCCATGGCATAGGAACCGGCCACTTCGGGGGCCACAACCCTGAACTCAAGGAGTGTTTCAATGGCTGCCGTTATCAATACCAACATCAACTCGCTGACCGCCCAGCGCAACCAGGGCATGAGTCAGGCTTCGTTGAGCACTTCGATTCAGCGCCTGTCTTCGGGCCTGCGCATCAACAGCGCCAAGGACGACGCGGCCGGTCTGGCGATTTCCGAGCGTTTCACCAGCCAGATCCGCGGCCTGAACCAGGCCGCGCGCAACGCCAACGACGGCATCTCCCTGGCCCAGGTGGCCGAGGGCGCCATGAGTTCAGCCAGCAGCATCCTGCAGCGTGTACGCGAACTGGCTGTGCAGTCGGCCAATGCTTCCAACAGCGCCTCGGACCGCCAGGCGCTGAATCAGGAGGTCGGTCAACTCGTCGCCGAATTGGACCGCATCGCCCAGACCACGGAATTCAATGGCCAGAAAATCCTGGACGGCACCTTCGGCACCGCCCAGTTCCAGGTTGGCGCCAACTCGGGTCAGGTGATCGTGGCTGCCACCGCCAACCTGCGCACCGCGGTGTACGGCAACAACCAGATCGTTTCGGGTGGCCCGGCCACCAGCAGCACGGCCTGGGGCACCAACGGAGTGACCGCAGGCACATTGGCCGTGAACGGCGCCCGGGGCAGCGTGAACATCCCCGTTGTCGCGAATGAAACCGCCCAGAAAGCGGTCTCCGATATCAACCAGCAGTCGGCCAATACCGGCGTGACCGCTTCCGCCCGCACCGATGTGCAGCTCAGCTTTGCGGCGGTCGGGGCATACGCCCTGACCCTGCAGTCGGATAATGCGACGGCCACAACGATTTCATTCTCGATTTCGTCGACCCAGGGCTCCAATGGACTGAGCGCCGCCATCTCGGCCATCAACGATCAGTCATCCAAAACAGGCGTGATCGCGACATTGAACACCGCCGGCACGGGCATCATCCTTTCCAATGCCACAGGCAATGACGTGACGGTCGGCGACACGGGCGTGGCCAATGCTGGCGCCGTGAGCGTGCAAAAACTCGTGTCTGACACCAGCGGCGCCATCAGCACCAGCGGTGCAGCCGTGACCCTGGCTGCAGACACCACCGCGGACAACGCCACGACCAGCGGTTACGTGACGCTGGATGCCGACAAATCCTTTGGCGTCACAGCCACGACGACGAGCATGTTTGCCAGCGCCAACTCAGCGCTCAAACAGGTCTCCAACCTGGATGTGACCACGGTGACCAAGGCCAATGACGCGTTGAAGACCGTCGACTCCGCCCTGTCGTTCATCAGCGGCGAGCGCGCCAAGCTGGGCGCCATGCAGTCGCGTTTCGAAACCGCCATCTCGGCGCTACAGATCACTTCCGAAAACCTGACCGCCTCGCGCAGCCGGATCATGGACGCCGACTTCGCGGCCGAAACCGCCAATCTGTCGCGTGCCCAGATCCTGCAGCAGGCGGGAACCGCCATGGTCGCACAGGCCAACCAGCTGCCCCAGGGCGTGCTGGCCCTGCTGCGTCAGTGACGACAGTCCACACAAAGACTGCGATGATTGCGCATTGTGCCCCCGCCTCACCACGCACCCGTCCGCCCCAAGCCTGAAGACGCCGCCCTACAAGCGGCCTTCGAGCGCCAGGACTGGGCTCAGTTGGTCGAGCGCTGCCAAAACGCACTGCAAAAGAACAAGCGCTCGCTCAAGGCGAGCCGCCTTCTTGGTTTTGCACTCAGCAAGCTGCACCGTCCGGACGAGGCGCTGGCGGCCTACCGCAAGGCCGTGTCCAGCTGGCCCGAGGACGCCGAACTGCTGATTAATTTTGCCGGCGTACTGCAGACACGCTCGCGCCACGCAGATGCCCGTCCGCTGCTTGACAAGGTCTGCCGGCTCAGCCCTCAGCACGCGATGAGCTGGGTCAAGCTGGCCCAGAACTGCTACGCCCTCCAGCAATACGAAGAAGGCTTTGCCGCGGCCGAGAAGGCCATGTCCCGGGTCAAGAACGTCAATGAACGCGTCGCCTCCCTCAACCAGCGCGCCGTCCATCGCCGCGAACTCGGGCAAATTCCCGAAGCCGTGCAGGATTGCGAGGAAGCCATCCGGCTGATGCCGCTGGACCCGGCCAACCATACCAACCGTCTGCTCTTCATGCTGGCCGACCCCCAGGCCGGCGTGCATCAGGTCGCAGCGGCGGCGCGCGAGTTCGGGCAGGTGTTCGAGCCCCTGTTCAAGCCCCTGTGGCCGGATTTCGTCGCCCGACGCCAGGGGCCTTGGCGCCGGCTCAAGGTCGGCCTGATCTCACCGGACTTCCGCACCCACTCGGTCATGTATTTCGTGGAAGGCCTGCTCGCGCAGCTCGACCGCCGCCAGTTCGAGGTCTACGCCTTGCACCTCGAAGCCTTTGAAGACGCCGTGACCCTGCGCGTGCAGCACCACGCCGACCATTTCGTGCGTCTGGCCAACTACAACGCCACGGAGCAGGCCGGGCGCATCCGGGAACTGGGCATCGACATCCTGGTCGACCTCGCCGGCCACACTGGCGGCAACGCCCTGATGACCTTGGCACAGAAGGCGGCCCCCCTGCAGATCTCCTGGCTCGGCTTCCCCGCCACCACCGGACTGAGTGCGGTGGATTACAAATTCACCGACGAGGTCACCGATCCGCTTGGTGCAGACGACCAGTACAGCGAGCAACTGTACCGCCTGCCCACCTTCTTCTGCTGCTACCGGCCCATGAGCCGCCAGCCCCTGTGGCGCTACCAACCGCTTTACCAGGTGCATGCGACGCCGGCGCTGACCAACGGTCACATCACCTTCGGCAGCTGCAACAACCTCGGCAAACTCACCGACGAAGTGCTGACACTCTGGGGCCGCCTGCTGCAGGCCGTTCCCACGGCCCGCCTGCTGATTGAAGGCAAGAACCTGGGCCTGCCCAAGTTTGCAGCCAGCTACCGCGAGCGCTGCATGCGCCTGGGCATCGATCCGGCGAGGCTGGACCTCGTGGCGCTGGACCAGAACAATCAGTACCTGACCTATCACCGCATTGACATAGCGCTCGACCCCTATCCGCTGACCGGCGGCACCACGAGTTGCGACGTGCTCTGGATGGGGGTGCCCCTGGTCTCCATGGTGGGCAGCAGTTTCAAGAGCCGTCTGAGCACCGGCATCCTGAACTATCTGGGTCACACCGAATGGGTGGCCCAGAACAGCGACGATTACGTGCGCATCGCCGTCGAGCTGGCGTCCGACTGGACCCGGCTCAACGCCCTGCGCCTGGGCCTGCGCCAGGAGCTGGAACAGTCGATGGTCATGCGCGAAGACCTGTTCTGCCATCATTTCGGCGAAGGTCTGCGGATCATGTGGCTCAAATGGCTGGCCCGGGGCCAGCACCCGGACAACGAAGCGGCGCAGGACCAGCTCATCGCCTCCTGGCTGCCGTCGCTGCCGGCCGCGTGGCAGACCCCGCCGATGCCCGGCGTCGGTCTGGAGCCCGGCCACCGGGTGCCCCTGCCCGAGGCGCACCAGGCGCTGGAAGCCCGGTTGGCCCGGGCCAAGACCGAAGCCCCCAACCCGGGCGCCGTGGCCGCCCAGATCCACGACACGGCCTGGGCAGACGTGACCAATCTGGCCACCCTGATCCTGAGCGCCGTGCCCCACGACCCGGTCGCTTTGACCTGTCTGGCCGAGGTAGAACACGCGCACGGCCACACCGAATTCGCATTGACCTATCTGCGTCAGGCTCAGGAAAGCCTGCTGCACGCTGCCCGCTAGCCAACCCTCGGGCCACCCCATGCTTGTCATCGATCCCAGCGCACGCATCTCCGCGCTTGCCGACATCGAAGACTCGGTGCGTGGCAGCCGTATCGTGGTCGGTGCGCATTCGGTCATCGACAGCTTCGTCAAGATCAAACCCGCCGGCGGCTCGGGTGACCTGCTGATCGGCGAACATGTGGTCATTAATTCCGGCTGTGTGCTCTACACAGGCCAGGGCATCCGCATTGGCAAGCACGTGGCGATTGCCGCCAACTGCACCTTCGCACCGGTCAACCACGCCTACCAGGACCGCTCGCGGCTCATCATGGAGCAGGGCTTTCTGCCCGGCAAAGGCGGCATCGTGATCGAGGACGACGTCTGGATCGGCGCCAACTGCGTGCTGCTCGACGGCGCCGTATTGCGGCACGGCTGCGTGGTCGGCGCAGGCAGCATCGTGCGCGGCGAACTCGCCGCCTACACGGTCTACGCCGGCCAGCCCCTGCGTGCGGTGGGGGAACGCTCATGAGCTGGACCGTGCTGGGCGCCACCGGCGTCATCGGCCGACACTTGACGGCACACCTGCGCGCGGGTGGCCAGACGGTGTACGCACCAGGCCGCGGCGAGCCCGGTCTGTACGGACGGCGGCTGGGCCATGTGATCTATGCCATCGGCCTGACGGCCGATTTCCGCACACGGCCCTATGACACCGTGCAGGCCCACGTCTCCTTGCTGGCCGAACTGCTGCAGCGGGCCGATTTCGAATCCCTGCTCTATCTGTCTTCCACCCGTGTTTATGCACACGCCGCCACGGGACAGGAAGACACCCCATTGCCCATGCAAACCCAGGATCCCTCGGATCTCTACAACTTGTCCAAGCTCATGGGCGAATCGCTCTGCCTGACCGGCGGACGCACGGGCGTGCGCGTGGCACGCCTGTCCAATGTGGTGGGGGGCGAGGACAGGGACTCCGGCAATTTCCTGCCCAGCCTGGTCCGTGAAGCGCGCGGTGGGCGCATCGTGCTGCAGACGGCGCCCGACTCGGTCAAGGACTACATCCACATCGACGACGTGGCCGAACTGCTGCCACGCATCGCCACGCAGGGCCGCGAGCGCCTGTACAACGTGGCCAGCGGGCTGCAGATGCGCCATGTGCAATGGACCGCACAGCTGCAGGCGCAGACCGGCTGCGCGGTGGAAGTCGCGCCCGGCGCACCCACCGTCAGTTTCACCCCCATCGACATCACGCGCATCCGCACGGAATTCGCGTTCACACCCCGCCCCCTCTTGTCCGCCCTGCCCGCACAGGCCCCCCTCTCCTGAACCGCTTGGTGCCCCATGTCCAGCAACCCCATCGAACAATTCGCCCAGGAACGCAGCGCCCAGATTGCCGGCTACGCAAAAGACGCGGCCTTCACGGCCCAGTCCCAGGCCTGGCTGGAAACGTCCATGCGCCAGCGCTACGTCTACAACTTCGACTGGATGGGCCGCCCCATCATCCAGTACCCGCAGGACATGGTAGCCATGCAGGAACTGGTCTGGGCCACGCGCCCCGACCTGATCATCGAGACCGGTATCGCCCACGGCGGCTCGCTGGTGCTCAGCGCCTCGCTGCTGGCGATGTTGGACTACTGCGACACCGTGGCCGCCGGCGGCGTGCTGGACCCGAAGGCCAGCCGGCGCAAGGTGCTGGGCCTGGACATCGACATACGCGCGCACAACCGCGCCGCCATCGAAGCTCACCCCATGGCGCACAAGATCGAGATGATCCAGGGCTCGAGCATCTCGCCCGAAGTCATCGCACAGGTGCAGGCCGTCGCGCGCCAACACCAACGTGTCATGGTCTGCCTGGACTCCAACCACACACACGCACACGTGCTGGCCGAGCTGCAAGCCTACGCGCCGCTGACCAGCGTGGGCTGTTACTGCGTGGTGTTCGACACTTTCGTGGAAGACATGCCGGTTGACCTCTTCCCCGACCGCCCCTGGGCGCCGGGCGACAACCCCAAGACGGCCGTGCGCGAATACCTCAAGACGAACAGTCAGTTTGAAGTCGACACCACCATACCGCACAAGCTACAGGTCACCGTGGCGCCAGACGGCTTCTTGCGCAGGGCCGCCTGAAGGGGCCGTACTCACTCGCCCCAGACCGCCCATGCACAAAAGGGCTGGTGAGGATCACGCTGGAGCCGTAACTGATTCAGCCCCAAAACCTCCATCACGGCAGCCGTCTCACCCGGGAACTGAGGGCAATTCAATTCATCGAACACCAGCACCGAGCCCTTGACCAGACGCGGCAAGACGGCTTGCAGCGCGTCACGGGTCGGCTGATAGACGTCCATGTCAAAGATAGCCATCGAGATGATGGCCTGCGCATTCCGCGATAGCCATTCGTGCGCGGTCGTCGAGGCGTCGCCTGCCACCAACTCAAACTTGCGGATGTGATGGATGGGCGCATTGGCTTCATGCAGCGACAGGATCTCTTCGAGCTGCGCCTGGTAACCATCCTTGGTGGCGTAGTCGCCCACTGCGGGGCGACCGCCATCCTGCGGCGCAGTCGAGACAAAGCCCTGGAAGGTGTCGAAGCCCACAATCTTGCGCGAATAGTTGTAGGGCTCCAGCATGCCGCGCAGGTTCATCAAGGTGACCAGCGTCGCCCCCCACTGGACACCGAACTCGCAGATCACCCCCGGCACCCCCAGGATCGTCGGGTACAGCCGGCTCAGGTAGAGTAGGCGCGACAGTGCAATGCGATCGACGAATACATTGGAGTGCACATTCCAGTGCGGCCCCATCTTGGGCGCCAGGTCGCCACGCAGCTGCAAGAGCCTTTGGCTGCGATCGACCTCGGCCTCGCTCTTGTTGATCGATTCACCGAGCTGTGTCTTCATACTTTTCTCATGGGGTGCTGGAAGCCGGGGTAGCTGTAATAAAAAATGTTCTTCCTGTCTCCTGTCGGACACTTGTTAGCGGTGAACCACGAGCAGCCGAGATCGGAAAGGCGTATCTGTGCAGTCCAACGCGGCCGTGGCGAGGAGTTCGGGGTGCTGCGGTGCAGGATCATCTGATTGAACACCACGATATCCCCCAAGCAGCCCTTCACCGCCACTGGCGTTTCCTGCACCTCACAGTCGATGGCCAGGTCGCGCTGCAAGAATGGAATGTTCTCCATAATGGGTTTATCGGAAATCTTCTTGAAGGGGTAGATACCTCGCGCATGACTGCCCGGAACGACCTCGATCGAACCGTGGCGCTCGTCCACGGGGCCAAAGGGAATCCAGATCGTCACGGCGTTCAGCGAACCCAGCAGGTAGATGCTGTCCTGGTGCCAATCAAAGAGATGCTTCGCGTCACGTGGAACGTCATACCGCATATTGCAGCACCCCATGAGCACAGGGTGCTTCATGCCGAGCGCCACCATGGCATCGTACAAAGCCTGGTTGCCGGAAAGGCGGCTGAGAGACGGCAGATAGTGGAGCCGATCGTACAAAAGAGACTGCTTTTCCTGTGTGATGAGATTTCGGTCGAAGGCGTCGAAGCGGAATTCCTCGCCAGCGATCAGTCGCCCAATTTCCGTGATCTCCGTGCGCACCTCGTCCAAGGCCGTCTGTCCCTTGAAGAAGTCGCGAATCACGACGAAACCGTCGCGATGGAATTGCTCGATCAATTGGTTGTCCATTTTCTCGCTTCTTGTCGCCAAGGCGGCATCGTTGCGGCGTTACCAGAGCTGCAGCCGGGGCACGGCTGTAACCAACCGACCACCCCAGTTACGGATATAGGCCAGCTGGGCGGTGATTTCCGTGTGCAAGTTCCACGGCAGGATAAGCACACGGTCCGGCCGGTCGCAGCGCAGATGGTCTTCGTCCACGATGGGCACTCGGCTGCCCGGCATGTACCTGCCCTGCTTGGCGGGGTTCAGGTCCACCACATAGGGCAACAGATCCGGCCGCACGCCGGCGAAGTTCATCAGGGTGTTGCCCTTGGCCGCCGCACCGTAGGCGCAGACCTTGAGGCCTTCGCGTTTGGCCCGCAACAGGAATTCCAGCAGCTCGCGCTTGATGCGCTCGGCCTCGCGCTGGAAGCCGGCATAAAACGCCGGCGTGATCATGTCCGCGGCCCGCTCGCGCGCCAGCAGCGCGGCCACGGCCGGCGCGACCGGGCGGCGACCCGCATCGCTGCGCTGCGCAAACACGCGCAGGCTGCCGCCGTGGGTGGGCAACTCCTCCACATCGAAGACCTGCAGGCCATTGTCCGCGAAGATGCGCCGCACCGCCGTCAGCGAGAGGTAGGAATAGTGCTCGTGGTAGGCGGTGTCGAACTGGCACTCCTGCACCATGCGCAGCAGGTGCGGGAATTCGAAGGTGGCCACGCCCTGCTCCTTCAGCAGCACGGCGAAACCGCCGACGAAATCGTTGATGTCAGGCACGTGGGCCAGCACATTGTTGGCTGTCGTGAGGTCGGCCTGGCGGCCCTGGCCGGCCAGCTCGCGCGCCAGCGCCACACCGAAGAAACGCTCGACGATCTCGATCCCTTTGGTGCGCGCCGCGGCCGCGGTGCTGGCTGTGGGCTCGACGCCGTAGCAGGGCACGCCGGCCTCGCGCACGTACTGCAGCAGATAGCCGTCGTTGGCGGCCACCTCGACCACGCAGCTCTGCGCGTTCAGGCCCAGGCGCTCGCGCATGGTCTGCACATAAGCGTTGGCATGCGCCAGCCAGGAGCTCGAATAGGAACTGAAGTAGGCGTAGTCGGCGTCGAACAGCTGCTCGCGCCCGGCGTGGTCCTCGGTCTGCACCAGCCAGCAGGTCTCGCAGACCAGCAGGCGCAGCGGGTACCAGGTCTCGGGGCTATGCAGCGCCGCCTCAGACAGGTACGCATTCGATGGCGGAGCGCTACCCAGGTCCAGGAAGGGCAGGCGCAATTCCTTGGCGCAATGGCGGCACTTCACAGTTTCACTCCCTCGAAATCCGGCTTCAGCAGCTCGAAGCCGGCGTCACGTGCCGACAGGCCCTGCACAGGCAACGGCCAGTTGATGCCCAAACGCACGTCACGCACATGCAGGCCGGCCTCGGCCTGCGGTGCATAGGCAGCGGAATGGCAGTAGACCAATTCGGCCTCGTCGCTGAGCAGCTGGAAGCCGTGCGCAAAACCGGCCGGGATCAGTAGGGCCGTGCCTTCGGTCGCGTTCAGCAGCTCACCGTGCCAGCGCAGGAACGTCGGTGAACCGGCGCGCAGGTCCACGGCTACGTCCCAGACTGCGCCCCGCACACAGCTCACGAGCTTCGACTCCGCATGAGGCGCGCGCTGGTAGTGCAGGCCGCGCACCGTGCCTCGCGTGCGCGTGAGGCTGTGGTTGATCTGGGCGATGGGCCCGCCCCAGCCGGCGGGGGCCAGCTCCTGGGAACAGAACAGGCGCGCGAACACTCCGCGTTCGTCGCCGTACAGGCGGCGCTGTATGCGCTTGAGACCGGCCAGGGGCAGGTCGGTCACGATCAGGCTGCTCATGGGACAGCCTCCCAGGCGTCCAGGTCACGCAGACAGAGTTCGCGCGCGTTCGCCCCCTCGTGCTGCGCACGGTACCAGCGCAGCGCGCGTGTGACAGACTGCTCCAGGGTCCAGCGCGGCTGCAGCCCCAGCTGCGCCTGCGTCTTCGACGTGTCCAGCGCCAGCCCGCCCGCCTCATGCGGACCTTCAACCTGCTGCGCGTAGTCCAGGGCGCCACCACCCCAGGCCCCTCTTGCAAGGTCCACAACCTGACGCACCGTGGCGCGCTCGTGCGCATGGGGGCCGAAGTTCCAGGCGCCGGCCAGCGTGGCGCTCTGCCACAGGGCCTGGGCCAGGCAGAGGTAGCCGGCCAGCGGCTCCAGCACGTGCTGCCAGGGGCGTGTGGCCTCGGGGCGGCGGATCTGCACGGTCTCGCCGCGCTGCCAGGCACGCACGGCGTCGGGCAGCAGGCGGTCGGCCGCCCAGTCCCCGCCACCGATCACATTGCCGGCACGGGCGCTGGCCAGGGCCATGCCTTGTGCCGAAAAAAAAGCATCGCGGTAGCTTGCGATGGCCAGTTCGCAGGCGGCCTTGCTCGCGCTGTAGGGGTCGTGGCCACCGAGCTCGTCGCTCTCACGGTAGGGGTGGTGCCACTCGTGGTTGCGGTAGACCTTGTCGGTCGTGACGCAGACAGCCACGCGCACGCCGGGGTGCAGGCGCAAGGCGTCCAGCACATGCACCGTGCCCATGACATTGCTGGCCCAGGTGGCCGCGGGTTCGCGATAGCCCTCGCGCACCAGGGCCTGGGCGGCCAGGTGCAGCACGATCTCGGGCCGGTCAGCCTGCACCACACGCGCCACGGCCGCGGCGTCGCGGATGTCGACGACATGGTGGTCCAGCGTCTGCGCCACACCGGCCAGTTCAAACAGGCTGGGCTCAGTGGACGGTGCCAGCCCCAGCCCCGTGACCTGCGCCCCCAGGCGCTGCAGCCACAGCGCAAGCCACGCCCCCTTGAAGCCCGTGTGCCCGGTGAGCAGCACACGCTTGCCACGCCAGAAACCGGCGTCGGGCCGAGCCGGACACATCAGATAGCCTCCATCCTGCGCATTGCCGCGCGAGCTTGCCTGGGGCAGCCCGGCGCGGCGCTCATTCCCAGACCTTCCAGGGCGCGCGGCCCGAGGCCCAGAGGTCCTCGAGCATGTTCTTCTCGCGCAGGGTGTCCATGGGCTGCCAGAAGCCGTGGTGGGCATAGGCCCGCAGCTCATCGGCCGCAGCCAGGCTGGTCAGCGGCTCGGCCTCCCAGCTCGTGGCGTCACCCGCAATGCGCGAGATACAGCGCGGCGAGAGCACGAAGAAGCCGCCGTTGATCAGGCCACCGTCACCGCGCGGTTTTTCGGCAAAACCCGTCACCGCCTGGCCGTCCATCTGCAGCGCGCCATAACGGCCGGGCGGCTGCACCGCCGTGACGGTGGCCAGCTTGCCATGCGCCTGGTGGAAACGGATGGCCGCGCTGATGTTCACGTCGGCCACGCCGTCGCCATAGGTGAAGCAGAAGGCCTCGTCATCGGCCAGGTGGTCGGCCACGCGCTTGAGACGCCCGCCGGTCATGGTGTCTTCACCCGTGTCGACCACCGTCACGCGCCAAGGTTCGGCATGGCGACGATGCACTTCCATGCGGTTGTTACCCATGTCAAAGGTGATGTCCGAGGTGTGCAGAAAATAGTTGGCGAAATATTCCTTGATGACATACCCGCGATAACCGCAGCAGATCACGAAGTCGTTGACACCGTGGGCGCTGTAGATCTTCATGATGTGCCACAGGATGGGTTTGCCCCCGATTTCGATCATCGGTTTGGGCTTGAGGTGGGTTTCCTCGGAAATCCGGGTGCCCAGGCCGCCGGCCAGGATGACTGCTTTCATGGTTTGGCGCCGCAGGAGTTTCTCTTTATATAGAAGACCAAGAATACGGCAGGCCCGACTTCAGGAACGGAGGAATTGGCCGGCATTCATGCGGCAATTCATGCGTTTTCCCCGGCCGTTAGTTTGTAGGATTTCCCCCTACAAAGCACTACCGCCTTTCCTTTCACCCGGGACAGCCACCGGCTGATTCAAGTTTTGCGACCGCTGTTCAGAATCAACCCCAACGCGAAACCTTCGAATTGCGCCCTAAAGGAGACACCAATGACTGACGAGCAGATGATCGCTGAGATCCGAGAAACCAATCTCACCTACCTGATGCTGGCGCAAAATCTGATCCGCAAGGACAAGGCCGAGGCGCAGTTCCGCTTGGGGCTCTCCGAGGAATCGGCTGACCTGATGGCCACGCTCTCGCCGGCGCAGATCTCCAAGATCGCCTCCAGCAGCATGCTGCTGTGCCGCTTCCGCATGGACGACGAGGTGGTCTGGAGCCTGCTGACCAACCAGGCCGCCCGCAAGGTGGACAACGATGCCACCACCCGCCTGCACGCCAGCATCCTGATGGCCGGCCGTTTCGCCGAAGCGACCTGAAGCGAGGATCCACACCATGGCCACCGGCAAAAGTGTCCTCAACGAATCGCGCCAGATCGAGCGCGCCGTCGCGCTGATCAAGCTGGGCGCCCGCCTGCAGGTGCTCGAGAGCGAAACCAGCCTGTCCTACGAACGTCTGCTGCGCCTGTACAAGGAAGTGGCCGGCAAGTCGCCCTCCAAGGGCCAGCTGCCCTTCTCGACCGACTGGTTCCTGACCTGGCAGCCCAATATCCACGCCTCGCTCTTTCTCAACATCTACGAGTACCTGAGCAAGACCAGCAGCCTGGAAGACATCGAAGCTGTCATGAAAGCCTTCCGCCTCTACAACGAGCAGATGGTCACCCTGGACATGGAGCCCTTGCTCTCGGTCACGCGCGCCTGGCGCCTGGTCAAGTTCGTTGACAACAACATGCTGGCCATGACACGATGCTCCAAGTGCAACGGGCATTTCGTCTCCGAACCCTACGAAAACGCCCGCCATTACGTTTGCGGCCTGTGCGAACCGCCGGCGCGCGCCGGCAAGGGCAGCGCTGCGGGCGGCATCCTGTTGCACTGAGGACAGGCAAGCGACTCCCATTCCCGGAAAAGGGGGCGGATACGCCCCCTTTTTTTCATAAAACCACCGCCGACCTTTCCCCTAAAATGGTTCGGCACGGCCCTGAAGTACACCCCCGACCGCCCACTCCATACTGACCCTCCACGAACATGCTAGTCATCGTAGGTTATGCCGTTGCCATGGGGTGCATCTTCGGGGTGTACATCGTGCACGGCGGCAATATCGGCGTGATCCTGACAGCGCTGCCTTTCGAGCTGATCACCATCTTCGGCGGCGCACTCGGCGCCTTTGTCGTCAACAACCAGCCCAAGGTGCTCAAGGCGACCATCGCCATGATCCCCCAGGCCCTCAAGAGCTCCAAGTACACCAAGGACCGTTACCTTGAGCTCATGGCCATGCTCTACGACATCCTGCAGAAGGCCCGCAAGGAAGGCCTGATGGCCATCGAGAAGGATGTCGAGAACCCGCATGAATCGCCGATCTTCCAGAAATACCCCGTGGTGGGCAGCGACCACCACGTGGTCGAGTTCACCACCGACTACCTGCGCATGATGGTTTCGGGCAACCTCAACGCCCACGAGATCGAGTCCCTGATGGACAACGAGATCGAAACCCACCACCAGGAAGCCCACGGCCCCATCGCCGCCATCGCGCGCCTGGCCGGCGCCCTGCCGGCCTTCGGCATCGTGGCCGCCGTGCTGGGCGTGGTCAACACCATGGGTTCGGTGGGCCAGCCGCCGGCCGTGCTGGGCGGCATGATCGCCTCGGCCCTGGTCGGCACCTTCCTGGGCATTCTGCTGGCCTACGGCGTGGTCGAGCCGCTGGGTGGCCTGCTGGAGCAGAAGGCGCAGGACAGCGCCAAGGAACTGGAGTGCATCAAGTCCACGCTGCTGGCCAGCATGCAGGGCTACAACCCGTCCACCGCCATCGAGTTCGGCCGCAAGGTGCTGTTCTCGACCGAGCGCCCGACCTTCATCGAACTCGAGAGCCACGTGCGCGGCAAGAAGTAAGCGCAACGCCGATTGTCAGACATGGCCTCCGACGCCAAAAAGCTCCAGCCCATCATCGTCAAGAAGGTCAAGAAGGCCGGCCATGCCGCGCACGGCGGAGCGTGGAAGATCGCCTATGCCGACTTCGTGACGGCCATGATGGCCTTCTTCCTGCTGATGTGGCTGCTGGGCTCGACCTCCAAGGGCGACCTCAAGGGCCTATCCGACTACTTCAGCTCACCGCTCAAGGTCGCCATGGCCGGGGGCAGCGGCGCGGGTGGCAGCCCCACCATCCTGCCCGGTGGCGGCGCCGATCTGACGCAACAGGCTGGTCAGCAGCATCAGGGTGAAAGCGCCGACCCCATGAAAAAACGGCGCGCGCTGGAAATGGCCCGCGCCGAGGCTGCCCGCCAGGATGCACGGCGCCTGGCGGCCCTGAGCGCCAAGATCAGCGCAGCGATCTCCAACAACAAGAAACTGGCCCAGTACAGCAACCAGATCCGCCTGGAAACCACGCCCGACGGCCTGCAGATCCAGATCGTCGACGAACAGGGCCGGCCCATGTTCACCAGCGGCAGCGCCGTGGTGCAACCCTATATGCGCGAGATCCTGCGCGAGATCGGCGCGGCCCTCAATGGCGTGGAAAATCGCATCAGCCTGGACGGCCACACCGACCAGACCCCCTACGGCAGCGGCGACCGCGGCTACAGCAACTGGGAACTCTCGGCCGACCGCGCCAATGCCTCGCGCCGTGAGCTGGTGGTCGCCGGCATGCCCGAAGACAAGCTGATCCGCGTGACCGGCCTGGCCTCCAGCACGCTGCTGGACCCGGCCAACCCGACCGCCCCGGTCAACCGCCGCATCAGCATTCTGGTCCTGACCCGCGAGGCCGAAGATCGCCTGTTGGGCATCAACCGGGAAGCCGTTCTGGCCGAACCCGGGACCGGCGCCATCCCGCCGAGCGCCCCACCCCCAACCCCTGCGGCTCCCGCGCAGTGAACCCGACAGACTTGGCCGCAGCCTGGACTTGCGATAATCTGCTCCATAAATCAGAAAGGCTCGGTTATGGCCAACAACCCACTTCGATTCCTGGTCGTTGACGACTTCTCCACCATGCGGCGCATTGTGCGCAACCTGCTCAAGGAAAGCGGCTTCAGCGAGGCCGACGAGGCCGAGGACGGTGTGGTCGCACTGCAAAAGCTGCGCACCAGCAACTTCGACTTTGTCGTCAGCGACATCAACATGCCGAACATGAACGGCTTCCAGTTGCTTGCCGAGATGAAAAAGGACGAGAAACTCAAGCACATCCCGGTGCTGATGGTGACCGCCGAGGCGCGCAAGGAAGACATCGTGCTGGCAGCCCAGCAGGGCGCGGCCGGTTACATCGTCAAGCCGTTCACCAAGGCCACCCTCGAAGACAAACTGCTCAACATCCTGAAGAAGACGGGGCTGCAGTAAATCATGGAGCCCAGCGACTCTGCCCACAATGCCGGGGAGGCCGCGGCCCCGGACGGCCCTGACGTCCATCACAAGATCGGCCAGTTGACCCGCCAGCTGCATGATGCACTGCACGAGCTGGGCTACGCCGAGAAGCTGCAAGGCACGGCCGGCGAACTGCCCGACGCAAAGTCGCGCCTGTCCTACATCGCCCGGCTGACTGGCGAGGCCGCCGAAAAGGTGCTCAACCGCGTCGACCAGGCCAAGACCCAGCACGACCACATCGCGGCCCAAACCCGGCACATGATCGCCCTGCTGGTGGCCGACCCGGTGGCCGCCGTGGCCAAGGGCCATATCATGAATTTCCTGACCGACCTCGAAAAATCCAATGGCGAGGTCGACCAGCACCTGACCGAGATCATGATGGCCCAGGACTTCCACGACCTGACCGGCCAGGTGATCGCGCGGGTCGTGAACCTGGCGTCCGTCATCGAGGACCAGCTGGTCGAACTGCTGATCCAGACCGCCCCGCCCGAGTTGCAATCCCGCGTCAGCCCCGCGGCATCTGCCGCCGCCCCGCTCAGCGTGGACGACGTGGTCCTGTCCGGCCCGGTGGTCGACCCCAGCCAAGCCGCCGACGTGGTCACCAACCAGTCCCAGGTCGACGACCTGCTGGCCAGCCTGGGTTTCTGATGACGCCCGCGATGCGGGCATGACCTCGCGCCGATGGCGCATTGATGACGCGGGCTATGCCCGCATGACTTCATTCATTGCGTCATCGAGGTCGCGCAGCGACAAGGTCATGCGCTCAGAGAGCGCGTCATGAAAGCCGAAAACACCCGGCTTTTCCCCCTTTAGCCCGCAGGCCCCGAGCCGACAATGGCGTGAACTTCAACGTCTCGCCACCATGGATTCCAGCAGTCAGGACCGCAATTTACCCGCCTCGCCGCGCAAGCTGCAGCGGGCGCGTGAAGACGGCCAGGTCGCGCGCTCACGTGATCTCGGGCACCTCGCGGTGCTGGGCGGCGGCGCGCTGACCCTGCTGATCCTGGCCCCCTACATGTACGGCGAGCTCAAGCTGGCTCTGGGGCGGCAGCTCACCTTCGATGTGGCCGTGGTCCAGCAATCGGGCAGCATGCTCGATCGTCTGGAGTCCATGGCCATGACGGGCCTGATCGCCTGCATCGCCTTTGCCGCCATCGTCACCACCATCGCCGTGCTCAGCACACTGGCCTCGGGCGGCTGGGTCCTCAGCTTGAAGCCCATCATGCCGGACCTCACGCGGCTCAGCCCCCTGGCGGGCCTCAAGGGCCTGGTCTCGAAGAAGAAGCTGGCCGAGACGACCAAGACCACCTTCATCATGGCTTTCATCCTGGCGCTGGCTGCAGCTTTCATCCACGCCACGCTGCCCTCGATCGCGGCTCTGGTGATGCAACCGTCGGTCGGCGCACTGGGACGCATGTTCGAGTGGCTGCTCACCGGCACCGGTCTGCTGCTGGCAGTCATCCTGCTGGTGGCCCTGGTGGACCTGCCGCTGCAGAACTTCCTGCACAAGTCCGAGCTCAAGATGTCGCTCAAGGAGATGCGCGACGAGCACAAGGAGTCCGAGGGCAACCCGCAGATGAAGGGTCACCGGCGCAACAAGGCGCGCGAGATCGCGCAGCGCGGCAGCATCAAGGCCGTGCCCCGGGCCGACTTCATCCTGGTGAACCCGACGCACTACGCCGTGGCCATACGCTACGACGAGAAGACCATGAGTGCACCGCGTGTGGTTTCCAAAGGAGCCGACCTGCTGGCCATGAAGATCCGCGACATCGGCAAGGCGCACGAGGTGCCGGTGCTGCAGTCGCCCGTGCTGGCGCGCGCGCTCTACGCGCATGCCGAGATCGACCAGGACATTCCCGCCAGCCTCTACACCGCCGTGGCGCAGGTGCTGGCCTACATCTACCGCCTGCGCGCCGCCCTGCGCGGTGAAGGCCCCATGCCCGGTGAACCGCCGCAACCGCAGGTGCCCGCCGGGCTGGACCCGCAAGAACGCAAGACGCCGCCCTCGGCCCAAACCATCCCTGGCGCCGCATGAACCCGCTCCTCCAGACCCTGCAACAGCGCGTCGGCCGCCAGGCCGCCATGCTCTCGGGCGTGGCCGCGCCGCTGCTGGTCGTGTCCATCCTGGCCATGATGGTGCTGCCGCTGCCGGCCTGGCTGCTCGACATCCTGTTCACCATCAACATTGCCGTCGCATTGATGGTGATGATGGTGGCCGCCTACATGCTGCGCCCGCTGGATTTCGCCTCCTTCCCGGCCGTGCTGCTGCTGACCACGCTGATGCGCCTCTCGCTCAACGTGGCCTCCACGCGTGTGGTGCTGCTTGAGGGCCACACCGGCGCCGGCGCCGCCGGTGCGGTGATCGAGGCCTTCGGCCACTTCCTGATCGGCGGCAACTTCGCGGTGGGTCTGATCGTCTTCGCCATTCTCGTGGTGATCAACTTCGTGGTCGTCACCAAGGGCGCCGAGCGCATTGCCGAGGTGTCTGCGCGCTTTGCGCTGGACGCCATGCCCGGCAAGCAGATGGCGGTGGACGCCGACCTCTCCGCCGGCATCATCGACGAGAAGGAAGCCAAGCGCCGCCGCGCCGAGGTGAGCGAGGAAGCCGACTTCTTCGGCTCCATGGACGGCGCCTCCAAGTTCGTGCGCGGCGACGCCATCGCCGGCATCCTGATCCTCTTCATCAACATCATCGGCGGCTTCGCCGTCGGCATGCTGCAGCACAACCTGAGCGCCGGCCAGGCTGCCGACAGCTACATCCTGCTGGCCGTTGGCGACGCGCTGGTGGCGCAGATCCCCGGCCTGCTGATCTCGGTCTCGGCCGCCATGGTGGTCTCGCGCGTGGGCAAGGAGCAGGACCTGGGCCGCCAGATCGCCGACCAGATGTTCGTCTCGCCGCGCGCGCTGGGCATCACCGCCGGCATCCTGGGCGTGCTGGGCCTGATTCCCGGCATGCCCAACCTGGTCTTTCTCTCCGTCGCCGGCCTGATCGCCTACGCCGCCTGGGTGCTGGCGCACAAGCCCGTGCCCACCGAGGAACCCGTCGCGGCGCCGGTGGCGCCGGGCGACGGCGAAGCCAGCTGGGACGACCTGCAGCCCGTGGACCAGCTCGGCCTGGAACTGGGCTACCGCCTGATCACGCTGGTGGACAAGAACCGCTCGGGCGACCTGCTCACGCGCATCAAGGGCGTGCGCCGCAAGTTCGCTCAGGAAGTGGGTTTCCTGCCCCCGCCCGTGCACGTGCGCGACAACCTCGAACTCAAGCCCAGCGGCTACCGCATCAGCCTGCGCGGTGTGGTCGTCGGCGACGGCGAGGCCTTCCCCGGCATGTACCTGGCGATCAACCCGGGCGGCATCACCACGCCGCTGATCGGCACCGCCACCATCGACCCGGCCTTCGGCCTGCCTGCGCACTGGATCGACGAGCGCCAGAAGGAAGCGGCCCAGATGGCCGGCTTTACCGTCGTTGATTCCGAGACCGTGATGGCGACCCATTTGTCACACCTGATGCAGGTCCACGCCGCCAAGCTGCTCAGCCGGACCGAGACCCAGCAGCTGGTTGAGCACGTGGCCCGGCTGGCGCCGAAACTGATCGAAGAAGTGGTCCCGAAGATGATCTCGATCGCCGTGTTCCAGAAGGTCCTGCAGTTGCTGCTGGAGGAGTCGGTGCACATCCGCGACATCCGCACCATCATCGAAACCATTGCCGAGCACGCCCCCGCCACCACCGACCCGGTCGAACTGGCCAAGCGCGTGCGCGTGGCCCTCTCGCCGGCCATCGTGCAGCAGATTTACGGGCCGTCCAGGGAACTCGACGTCATCGCCATCGACCCGCCACTGGAACGCCTGCTGGTGCAGGCCCTGGGCAATGCCGGCGGCCCGGCCCTGGACCCCGGCGTGGCGGACATGCTCACGCGCAACGCCGCCACGGTGGCCATGAAGCAGGAAGAGACCGGCGTGCCGGCCTGCCTGCTGGTGCCCGACCCGATCCGCAATTCCATCGCGCGCCTGGTGCGCCGCGCCGCGCCGCGCATGCAGGTGCTGGCACACAGCGAGATTCCTGACACCCATTCCATCCGCATCGGCCCGATCCTTCGAGGTGCCCTGACATGAACATCCAACGCTTTTACGCTGCCACCGCCCGCGAAGCCCTGGCCAAGGCCCGCATGGTTTTCGGCGACGGCACGCTGATCCTCTCCAACCGCCAGACCCCGCAGGGCATCGAAGTGGTGGCCACCACCGAGGAATCGTTGGCCACGCTGGACCAGAGCGTCCCCGCCGCCGCCGCCGCACCGACGGCCCCGGCGGCCCCGGCGGCCGCCGCATCGGTCCGCGCCAGGATGTCCGCGGTGCGCGTCGACCCCCAGACCCCGGTGGAAGACGACGCCGCCCAGCTGGCCATGAGCACCCTGTCCTTCCAGGACTATGTGCGTGAACGCATGCTGCAGCGCCGCGCCGAAGCCCAGCAACAGGCCAAGGCCATGCCGACACCCATGTCGGCCCGCCCCGCCTACGAGATCATCCCGCCCGATCCCGAGGTCGCTCCGCAGCCCCCGCGCAAGGCCGTGGCCGCCCCCCTGCCGCAGCCCGTCGCTGCGGCGCCCGTGGCCGCAGCCCCGGCCGCCGTGCCGCACGGCCTGGTCAACGAGCTCCACGCCATGAAGGAGATGATCGAGGAGCGCTTCGGCACCCTGGCCTGGCTGGGCCAGACCCGGCAGAGCCCGATCCGCGCCAACCTCACGCTCAAGCTCATCCGCTCCGGTTTTTCGCCCGCCCTGGCGCGCGCCGTGCTCAGCATGATGCCGGACGACGCCAACCCGGCCGAGGCCATGCACTGGCTGCTGGGCATCCTGCAGCGCAACATCAAGACCGACGCCGGCGGCCCGGCGCTCAAGGACGAAGGCGGCGTGTTCGCCCTGGTCGGCACCACCGGCGTGGGCAAGACCACCACCGCCGCCAAGCTGGCCGCACTGTGCGCACGCACGCACGGCGCCGGCAGCGTGGGCCTGATCACACTCGACAGCTACCGCATCGGCGCGCACGAGCAGCTGCGCGCCTACGGCCGCATGCTGGGCGTGGTGGCCCACATGGCGCACGACCGCGCCGCCCTGCAGGACCTGCTGGGCCTGCTGTCCAACCGCAAGATGGTCATCATCGACACCACCGGCGTGGCCCCGCGCGACCCGCGCAAGCGCGACATCCTCGATGTCCTGAACCTGCCGCAGATCAAGCGCCTGCTGGTGCTCAACGCCGCCAGCCATGGCGACACCCAGGACGAGGCCGTGGCCAACTTCGGCGCCAGGCAGGCCGTGCTGACCAAGATCGACGAGGCCGTCAAACTCGGCCCCGCGCTCGACACCGTCATCCGCAACCACCTGGTGCTGCGCGGCGTGAGCAGCGGCCAGCGCGTGCCCGAGGACTGGGAGCGCGCCGACGCCGAGCAACTGGTCCGGCTGTCCATGCGCTCCTCGGGCAAATCGGCCCACGACCCGCAGATGGCTGAACTGGGCCTGTATTTCGCGCAGGCCGGTGCCCAGAGCGTCCACGCGCAGGGACGCCTGCATGCGTGACACCGACAGCCACCAGGCCGCCGGTCTGGCCGTCCTGGCCGCCGAGCACAGGCCGCGCATCGTCGCCCTGGCCAGCCATGGCGACCGCCGCAGCGAGCTGCCCCTGCTGTGGCAGCTGTGTGCGGCCTGGACGGCGCTGGACTACCCTGTGCTGGTGCTCGACGCCCACATACGCGAGACCGAACAGGCCCCCGGCCTGCAACAGCTGCTGCTGGACGGTGACGAACTGAGTCATCTCGGCCAGGGCCTGCAAGACTGGCCCATCGTGCCCGCCGCCCTGGGCCTGACCGCACTGGGCACCCCCCAGGCCCGCCCGCCGGCCAGCGCCAGCGCCGAACGCGTGCGCCAGCTGGCCGAACGCTTCCACGATTACGAACTGATCCTGCTCTACGCCCCGGCGCACGAACTGGCGCGCTCGCTGCCCGGCAGCGGCCTGTCGCCGCTGCTCCCGGTTTCGGCCAACGACGCCGCCCTGCTGAGCGCCTACCATGCGCTCAAGCAGCTGTTGAACATGGGCAAACTTAGGCCTACCATCGTGACCGTGATGGACGATCCCACTCCCGCCACCCGCGTCTCGGGGCACAGCATCAGCAGGAACCTGCAGGACTGTGCCCGAGATTTCCTCGCCTGCGAGGTCCCGGCCCTGACGGTCTGCCCCACCCAGCCCGACGAGGTCCAGCGCCTGGCGCTGCGCACCCTGGAACATGCGCTGCAGGCGCCGCGCTGGAACCCGCCGCACACGGCGCCCCGCGAAGCCCGGGCCGTGAGGAGCCTCTGATGTACACCGCCAAAGGCCAGCTCGACCGCGACGCCCTGATCCGGCAGTACTCGCCGCTGGTGCGCCGACTGGCCCACCACATGATGGCCAAGCTGCCGCCCAGCATCCAGGTCGACGACCTGATCCAGGTCGGCCTGATCGGCCTGTCCGAGGCGCTGACCCGCTTCGAGGCCAGCCAGGGCGTGCAGTTCGAGACCTTCGCCACCCAGCGCATCCGCGGCGCCATGATCGACGAGCTGCGCGAGAACGACTGGATGAGCCGCGGCTCGCGCAAGAGCCAGAAAGAGATCGAAGCGGCCCTCACCCGCCTGGAACACAAGCTGGGCCGCTCGGCCAGCGAGTCCGAGATCGCCGCCGAACTGGGCATGGAACTGGCCGAGTACCAGGCCCTGCTCTACAAGGTCAAGGGCACACAGCTGGTCTACCTGGAAGACATGAGCGGCAACAGCGAGGGCGAAGACGGCTTCCTCGACCGCCACATGGTCGACGGCGACGCCGACCCCATGCAGATGCTGCGCAACCAGCGCATCCGCAGCGCGCTGGTCACCGCCATCAAGGGCCTGCCCGAGCGCGAGCAGTACATCATGAGCATGTACTACGAGCAGGACATGAACCTCAAGGA
>JAGWTL010000185.1 GCA_028869035.1 Burkholderiales bacterium
GTTTCAAGTACCAGATGTGGCGCCTGGAGCGCATGGCCTGAGGTGTCCTCGTCCGCGGTCATGGATGCAGAGCGCCGCTTCGGCGGCCTGGCCCGCCTTTATGGCGTCGCTGGTGCGCAGCGCATCCGCGCTGCGCATGTGGCCGTGGTGGGGGTGGGCGGGGTCGGTTCGTGGGCCGTGGAAGCCCTGGCGCGCAGTGGTGTCGGGCAGCTGACGCTGATCGACCTGGACCACGTGGCCGAGTCCAACATCAATCGCCAGGTGCATGCCTTGGATGCCACGCTGGGCCAGGCCAAGGTGCTGGCCATGCGCGATCGCATCGCCCAGATCAACCCGGATTGCCAGGTGCAGGGCATCGAGGCGTTCGTAGAGCCCGGTAACTGGCCCGCGCTGTTGCCTGCCGGGGTGGATGCTGTCATCGACGCCTGCGATCAGGTGCGCGCCAAGACCGCCATGGCGGCTTGGTCGCTCCAGCACAAGACGCTTTTCATCAGTGCCGGTGCTGCGGGTGGCAAACGCCTGGCGCATGCGGTGGACATCGAAGACCTGGGCCGTGTCACGCACGACCCGCTGCTGGCGCAGCTGCGTTACCGCCTGCGCAAGGAACATGGCGCAGCGCGAGAGGGACGCAAGATGGGCGTGGCCTGCGTGTTCAGCCGCGAGGCTGTCAGCGGCCCCGATGCGTCCTGTGCCGTCGAGGGCGATGGCTCGCTCAACTGCAGCGGCTACGGTTCGCAGGTGGCTGTCACGGCCACCTTCGGCCAGTGCGCGGCCGGCTGGGTGCTCAATGAGATCGTGAAACAGGTTTGAAAGGCATGAGAAAATCACGCTATAATTGAAGGCTTGTCGGGGCTAGCGTAAGCGTCCCGGTCTGGGGGACGTTAGCTCAGTTGGTAGAGCAGCGGACTTTTAATCCGTTGGTCGCAGGTTCGAATCCCGCACGTCCTACCAATTACAATTCGAGTACCGAATATTCCTCGATAGCTCAGTCGGTAGAGCGCCGGACTGTTAATCCGTAGGTCCCTGGTTCGAGCCCAGGTCGAGGAGCCAAATCAAGAAGGCCTTGCAGCAATGCAAGGCCTTTTTTTGTTGCCACCGTGTTTTCATGGCGCAAAGAAAAAGGGATCTGACCTTACGGTCAGATCCCTTTTGATCTGGTGGGTCCTGAGTGACTCGAACACTCGACCTACGGATTAAGAGTCCGCTGCTCTACCAACTGAGCTAAGAACCCAGACCCAAATTATCGCATAAAAAACGGTTCCTTCCAGGCTGCGCAGGGGACAAAATACGCTTTTTAGTCGTCCGCATCATGCAGGAGAAACGACCATGTACAGAGCAAGCATCATCGCCCTGACCGCTTTTATGTTGATGGGCTGCGGCGCAGAAACGGCGACCACGGCCGCCACCGTGGGGGCGGCCAAGAAGCTGGAGATCGAGCAGGGCAGGAAGACCATGGAGCAGGTGCAGCAGAAGGTCGGCGAATCCATGCAGCAGATGCAGCAGGCGCCTGCACGCGCGGCGGACTAACTAGCTCACGTACTTCACCAGCCACAGCGAGATGGCCGGGAAGAAAAGCAGCAGCAGGGTGCGCAACACGTCGCTGGCCAGAAAGGGCATGACACCACGGTAACTTTCGGCGATAGGCACGTCCTTGGCCATGCCATTGACGACATAGACGTTCAGGCCTACGGGCGGCGCCAGCAGGCCGAAGCCCACCGTCATCAACACCATGATGCCGAACCAGATGGCCACCGACTCCTGGGGCATGCCGAAGTCCAGGCCCATGATCATGGGGAAAAAGATGGGGATGGTCAGCAGGATCATGGACAGCTCGTCCATCACCGCACCCAGCACGACGTAGAGCAGCAGGATGGCGCTGACCACCATGAGCGGCGGCAGGCCCCAGCCGCTGACCAGGCTGGCGAGTTGTGTCGGTACCTGGGTCAGGGTGAGGGCCGAGTTCATCAGGTCGGCGCCGACGAAGATCATGAAGATCATGGCCGAGCTTTCTGCCGTGGCATAGAAGCAGTGCTTGAGCTTGGCGAGCGTCAGCTCGCGCAGGACCAGCGCGGCGCTGAAGGTGGCTGCGGCGCCGACGGCCGCCCCTTCGGTGGGGGTGAAGATGCCGCCATAGATGCCGCCGAAGACGATGAGGAAGATCAATGCTATGGGCAGGATGCCCTTGAGCGATTGCCGTGTGAGCTTGTCGGTCACGACGTCGTTGTCCGGCGCCTGGCCGGGGACGAGGCGCACATAGATCGCGATGGCGATGATGTAGCCGACCATGGCGATGATGCCCGGGATCATCGCCGCGGCAAAGAGCTTGGCGATGTTCTGCTCGGTCAGGATGGCATAGATCACCAGCGGCACCGAGGGCGGGATCAGGATGCCCAGCGTGCCGCCGGCGGCCAGCGTGCCGGTGGACAGGCGGCCCGAATAGCCGTGGCGCTTCATCTCGGGCAGGGCCACCGAGGTGATGGTGGCAGCCGTGGCGACCGAGGAGCCGCAGATGGCGCCGAAGGCCGCACTGGCCATCACGGCGGCCATGGCCAGCCCACCCTTGAAACGCGACATCACGGCGCTGGCAAAACTGAACAGGGCCTTGGAGATGCCGCCCTGGGTGGCGAAGTGGCCCATCAGGATGAAGAGCGGAATCACCGAGAGGTCGTAGCTGGCGAAGCGCGCGAAGGCCTCGGTATTGAGGAAGTTGGCCAGCGGCAACCAGCCGGCCTGGGCGACGTAGCCAATCGCGCCGGCCACGAACATGGCGATCGCGATCGGGATGCGAACAGCCATCAGCAGCAGCATGATGCCGAAGATCAGCAGGCTCATGGTCAAGGGGCTCATGCCTGTGCCTCCTGCTCGAACCCCATCAGACCCTGGCACAGGCCGATGAGGGCCGTGAGGATCAGGGGCGGGACCATCAGCGTGTAGACCATCCACTCGGGGAAGCCCAGCATCATGGTGGCGGACTGCGTGCGCCAGGCGCTCAGGCCGCCCAGCACGGTGCGCCAGGCCAGCAGGGCCATGCACAGGCCGAGCACCAACGCACCGATGCGGTCCAGTACGGCCGTGGTGCGCGGGCTGGCGCCCGAGGTGAAGAAGTCCACGATGATGTTGCCGCGACGCAGCTGGCACCAGGGCAGGAAGAGGGCGATGGCCGCCCCGGCGGCCACCCCTGTGAGTTCGAAATCACCGACCAGCGTGTCGCCGGTGGTGTTGCGTCCCAGCACGCTCAGGCAGGTCATCAGGGTGATGACGGTCAACAAGAGACCGGCCAGGATGGCGCAAAACCCGGCCAGCTTGCCCAACAGTTTGTAAGTCATGGGCCGGGATTGTAGGGGCGCAACGCTCTCAGACCACCTTCAGCGCGATAGGTGTCAACCCTGCCACGCCGCCTTCCACCACATCCCCCGGCAGCACGGCCGCCACGCCCTCGGGCGTACCGGTGTAGATCAGGTCGCCGGGCTTGAGCTCCCAGGCGGCGCTCAGGTGCTCGATGATTTCGCCGATATCCCAGATCAGCTTGGCGACGTTGCTGCGCTGGCGGTCCTTGCCGTTGACCTGCAACCAGATCCCGGCCTTCTCCACATCGCCGGCCTGGGCTGCGGGTGTGACGGCGCCGATGGGGCAGGCTTCGTCGAAGGTCTTGCCGATGCACCAGGGGCGGCCCAGCTTCTTCTGTTCGCCCTGCAGGTCGCGGCGGGTCATGTCCAGGCCTGCGGCATAACCCCAGATGTGCTTCCTGGCGTCGGCGGCCTTGATGTTCTTGCCACCGATGCCGATGCAGGCCACCAGTTCCATCTCGTGGTGGAAGTCCTTGGTCAGGCTGGGATAGTGCAGGGTGCCGGTCTGGCCGGGTTCGATGACCAGGCAGGTGTCGGCCGGCTTGATGAAAAAGAAGGGCGGCTCGCGGCCGGTGAAGCCCATCTCCTGCGCGTGGGCCACGTAGTTGCGGCCGACGCAGTAGATGCGGTTGACGGGGAAACGATCCTTGCTGCCGACCACAGGCACGGAGACGGGGGCCGGTGCGGCGATGACAAAACTCATGCGAGCCTTTCTTCCTTGTGGATGCCCAGGGCCTGCTGCACCGGGCGGTCTGTGAAACTGAAAAGCACGCAGCCGGCGTCGGACTGCAGGCGCAGCATCTGCCAGGAAGGCACGACAAAATGGTCGCGGGCTTGGAAATCGAATCGTACTGTCCCCTGCGGGCTGGTGATGTACGCAGTGCCCGCACCCTCGACCACGCTGTAGACCGCGCTGTCGGTCTGGCGCGACGGCTGGCCCTCGAAGCCGGCGGGCAGGCGCTGCAGGAAGGGCTGGATCGTCGGCATGGGCGTGCCGCCGGTGAGCGGATTGATGTAGCGCAGCTTCCAGCCGTCCCAGGCGTCCGGCGGGGCGCTGCGCTCGAGCTGGTGCAGGGCTTCGCGGCTGCGCTCGTAGGGATAGCTGAAGATCGGCGAGGCGGCGCCGAAGGGCGCGTCCCCGCGCACGGGCGCCATGTTGTGGCCGTAACGCGCGAAGCTGGCGCCTTCGGGGCGTGACACGGCCTGTGATCTGGCGGCGCCGTTCTCGGCAAAACCCGCGTCGAAGAAACGGACCATGGGAATGTCCAGCCCGTCGAGCCAGACCACGGGCTCGTCCACCTCGTTGCCATGGTCGTGCCAGGTCCAGCTCGGCGTGATGATGAAGTCGCCCGGGTGCATGGTGGTGCGCTCGCCGTCCACGGCGGTGTAGGCGCCGCTGCCCTCGACGATGAAGCGCAGCGCGCTTTGTGTGTGGCGATGACTCGGTGCCACCTCACCCGGCAGGATCAGCTGCAGGCCGGCGTAAAGCGACTGTGTGATGGCCGACTGGCCGCGAAGCGCCGGGTTTTCCAGGATCAGCACGCGGCGCACGGCTTCTTCGGCCGTGATGAGCTCCCCGGCACGTTTCAGACAGGGCCGCAGCTCCTCGTATGTCCAGAGGGCTGGCACACAGGGGGACTGGGGCTGCGGCGGCACGAGTGCGTGCAGCACCTCCCACAGTGGGGTCAGGTTCAGCGGCGACATGTCGCGGTAGAGCGACTGGCGGGCGGTGGCAGAAGGGTGGGGGGCGTTCATGGCCTGTTCCTTGCGATGACTGCCGATGGTAATGCCGGGCGCGCATGGCGCCGGAGTCGGATTGGCTTGAGGACAGGGCTGGCCATCAGGGGGCTCCCAGGAAACTTCTGTTTAATAAGCATACATACCAGTTGGCCGGGGTGCCGCCGGGGTTTACCCGGGGGGAGGTGGGCGCGCCACGCCAGCCGAATACACTTGCCGACCAGGATGACGAACCCCATGAGCAAGAGCTACGACTTTCCCCACGCCCCGGGCCACCTGATCCGCCGGGCCCACCAGGTTTCGGTGGCCGCCTTCATGGAAGAGACGGCCAGCTACGACGTCACGCCTGTGCAGTTCGCCCTGCTCAATGCGCTCATGGACACCCCGGGGGCGGATCAGGTCACGCTGGCAGCACGCGTGGCTTTCGATCCCGCCACCTCGGGTTCGGTCATCGGTCGTCTGGAGGCCAAGGGCTGGGTGCGGCGCGAGGCCGACCAGAACGACCGCCGCCGCAAGCTGCTCTGGATCACGCCCGAAGGCGAGGCGACCGTGCAGCAGATGAAACGCGCCGTGGCGCGGGTGCAGACCCGTATCCTGGGGCCGCTCAACGCCACCGAACGCGAGCAGATCATGCGCCTGCTGACCAAGCTCGTGGCCGGCCACGATCAACAGGGTTGAGCAGATCTGCGCCTGTTGTGGCCGGGGTTTCAGTGCGATTTCGCCAGCAGCGTGAAATGCTCCACCTGCGGCGGCGAGGCGAAAAAGGGGCCGACGATGGCGCGCCAGTCGGCAAAGGCCGGCGACTGGCGGAAATGCACGGTGTGGTCCTCCAGCGTGTCCCAGAAGATCATCAGGATGTAGCGGTCCGGGTGCTCGACGCCCTTGTTCACCTTGAAGCCGCGGTAGCCCCGGGCCTTGCTGATGACGGTGGCCAGTCCGCGCTGGATGGCCTCGTCGAAGGCGGTCTGCTGGTCTGCGTGGATGCGGATATCGGCAATTTC
>JAGWTL010000186.1 GCA_028869035.1 Burkholderiales bacterium
CTCCATGCCCGGCGTGGAGCGCCTGAGCCTGGACCTGTTGCTGCCAGTGGCCGAGGAATGCGTCCGGCTGGGCATTCCCGTCATGGCCCTGTTCCCTGTCATCGACGGCAAGCTCAAGAGCCTGGACGGCAAGGAAGCCCACAACCCGGAGGGCCTGGTCCCGCGCGTGGTGCGCGGCCTGAAGGAACGCTTTCCGGAACTCGGCATCATGACCGACGTGGCACTGGACCCTTACACCAGTCACGGCCAGGACGGCGTGCTGGACCCGACCGGTTACATCTTGAACGACGAAACCGTGGCTATCCTGGAAAAGCAGGCCCTGACCCAGGCACAGGCCGGCGTGGACATCGTGGCACCCAGTGACATGATGGACGGGCGCATCGGCGCCATCCGCAGCGTGCTGGAAGCCAACCGCCTGGTGCACACCCGCATCATGGCCTACAGCGCCAAGTACGCCAGTGCCTTTTACGGCCCCTTCCGCGATGCCGTGGGCTCCGCGGCCAACCTGGGCAAAAGCAACAAGAAGGTCTACCAGATGGACCCGGGCAACACCGACGAAGCTCTGCGCGAGGTGGCCATGGACATCGCCGAAGGCGCCGACATGGTCATGGTCAAGCCGGGCATGCCCTACCTGGACGTGGTGCGCCGTGTGAAGGACGAGTTCCGCGTGCCCACCTTCGCCTACCAGGTGTCGGGTGAATACGCCATGCTCAAGGCCGCGGCCCAGAACGGCTGGCTGGACCACGACGCCGTCATGATGGAAAGCCTGCTGGGCTTCAAGCGCGCTGGCGCCGACGGGGTGCTGACCTATTTCGCCGTGGCGGCAGCGCGTCTGCTGAAAAACTGAGCCCGCCGGCATGCGCGTCTTCAGCATCAGCCCGGGTGGGGTCAGCGAAAGCAGCGCGCCACCGCAGCAGCTGCCGCCGACCGGCCATGTCTGGATCGCCTGCACGCGCCAGGAATTCGAGACCGGTTGGTCGCAACTGCAGGCCACGCTGCAGGCCCTGTGCGGCCTGCAACTGGTGGACCTGCACGTCTCCGACCTGCTCAACGCGCAACTGCCCTCGCACTTCGACTACACCTCGCAGTACGACCTGCTGGTCTTCCGCCGTCTGGCGACCGGCGCCGGCCAAGCCGTCTCACGCGAAACGGACCAAGGCGCCTCCCGCCGCAGCGGCCCGCCCATCCTGCGGCACATCGACACCAGTCCCGTGGGGTTTGCGGTCTTCGAGCGCGTGCTGCTCTCGGTTCACCCTGCCGACTGCGCGGCGCGCGACGCCTATGCCTCCCGGCTGTTGCAAGTGACCTCCAACGATGTGCGCACCGCCAACAGCCGCCTGCCCGCCTCCCCGGCCGATCTGATGCTGCGCATCGTGAACCAGATGGTCGACGGTTTCCTGGAACTGCGGCGCGAACTCACGCGCCAGCTCGATCACTGGCAGACCGAGCTGCTCAACCCGCGCACGCGCTTCAACAACTGGGCGACTCTGCTCAATACGCGGCTGGCTCTGCACCAGCTCGACGAGATCTGCGAAGACCAGCGCTCGTCCGTGCAGGACTGGATCGAGTCCGTCAAGACCTGGTCGGAAGCGGACACGCCGGCGTCCCAGCGCGAGCGTGATTTGTTGCTGGTGCGCAGCCGCGACTTGCTGGAACACATCGAACGCGTGGTGCACCATGTACGCCGGCTGGAGCAGGGCGTGGAGACGGCGGTGCAGATCCACTTCAACGCCCAGAGCAACCGCACCAACGACATCATGCGCACGCTCACCGTGCTCACCGCCATCTTCCTGCCGCTGAACCTGATCGCCGGCATCTTCGGCATGAATTTCGAATTCATCCCGCTGATCCACAACGACAGCGGCTTCTGGTGGGCCATGGCTTCCATGGGGCTGACCGCCGTGGCCCTGGCCCTGCTGTTCTGGCGCAAGCGCTACCTCGAGCGCAGCGGGCGGTAAGTCAGTCCGGTCCGGGACTGGCCCCGGCTTCGGGTCCGGCGCCGATCTTCAGGTGCACCAGCAGGTCGGCCACCAGTTCCAGCCGCACCAGGGGACTGTCCACCGCCAGGAACTGCTGCTTGAGCTGCGGACTCACCGGCAGGATGTCGCACCAGCGGTGGGCCAGCCAGCCGCAGTCGTCCCACTGCAGCGGCGGCTGGATCGGCAGCTCGTCACCCGGCCTGGCCTGCGCCTGCATGTGCTGCAGCAGGCGCTGCAGGCCAATGCGGACATGGGCAAGGTCGGCCGGCACCGGCACCGGCGTGTCCTCCTCCAGGTATTCGGCCTCGCCGGTCCACAGGCCGTGTTTCAGCTGCTCGCTGCGCAGCAGGCGAAAGCGCCGGCCGCCACGGCAGCGGACCAGCATCAGCCCCGGTTGCGGTCGCTCGAAAGAGGTGATGTGCGCCATCGTGCCCACGAGATGAAACACTTCGGGCCCGAAGGCCGGCTCACCGGCCTCACCCGGACGCGGCGCCTGCCGCACCTCGCTGCCACTGCTGAGGCAGACGACGCCGAAGGGGGCGCCTTCCTTCTGACAGCGCTGGATCAGGTCCAGGTAGCGCACCTCGAAGATGCGCAGCGGCAACAGCCCGCCGGGAAACAGCGCGGTCTGCAGAGGGAACAGTGGCAAGGCAAAGGTCGCGCTCATTTCAGGGCCTGTTCAACTGGAACAGGCTCGCCCCGTTGTCCCAGGCAATGCGGCGCGCCACGTCAGGCGGCAATTCACCAAGCCAACGGCGGTAAGCACGCATCAACTCGTCGTAATACAACCAGCGCTGGTTGACCCAGGTATCCGAGCCGATCAGGAAACGGTCCGGGTATTTCAGCAGCAGCGCGCGCCATTCGGGGCACAGACTGCCCTCACCACAGGTCAGCCCGGGCCGGTAGGACAACTCTCCCATGAGCCTGGGGTACTTGTCCAGCAAGGCCAACACGCGCGGCGCAGGTGCGCCGCCGATGCCCGTATGCGCCCAGATCAGGCGTGCGTCTGGCGCATGAGCCATCAGCAGGTCGATGGCTACGTCGTCCACATGGGCCAGCACAGCCAGTTGGTTCTTCGCGGCGAACTGCATCAGCTTCTTCGCCACCGCGCCGTTGGCATTGGCGCTGTCGTAGAGATGAAACTCGCCGATGCCGCGGTAGGGACCGGCAGCCGTGCCGCGCGCGAGTTCGGCCTGCACCATGGTGTAGATGCTCTCGTCGCGGAACCAGTTGTCGTAATCGGCCCGGTTGCGGTAGAGGCGGATGAAGGGCACCACCGTCACGCCGGCAGCACGCGTCTGCGCCTCCGCTTCGGCCAGCGTCTTGGTGCCGTCGTTGGGTCGGCTGTTGGCAACGATGGCGCGCACACCATTGCGCTGCATGCGGGCCAACACGTCCGTCAGCGGGTGCGGACCTTCATAAGCTTCAACGTTGTAATGCAGATGAGCATCCAGCAGGGGGCCGCTGTAATCGGCGGCCTGCGCAAGGCCCGTCGTTGCCAGCACCAAGACCCCGGCCACGAGACGCTTCACGGTCTCAGCCCACATGTCTGGCGAAGAAGGCCAGGGTGCGCTCACGCGCCAGAGCGGCGGCGCTGGCGTCATAAGCGCCGCGATGGTCGCAATTGAAGCCGTGGTTGGCCGCGTAGACATGCACCTCGACTTCCGGGTGGGCTTTCTGGAAAGCCGCCACCCCCTCCAGCGGAATCCAGTGATCCTTCTCGCCAAAGTGCGCCAGCACCGGCACCTTGGGTGTGCGCGCGATCTCGGCCTCGGTGGTGACACCGCCGCCGTAATAGGGCACGGCCGCGCTCACGCCTTTCAGCAAACAGGCCGTGCGCCAGGTCAGCAGACCACCCCAGCAATAGCCCACCACGCCGACCTTGCCCGCCTGGGCCGCATGGTGGATGGCCGCCTGGATGTCCTGCAAGACGCCGGGTGCCGACGGATTCATGCCCAGGGCCTCGACCGTGGCCTTGAGGGCCTGGCCCGCACTCATGTCGTCGGGCGTATAGCCCAGTTCAACACCCGGCTTGCTGCGATGGAAGGTGGCCGGCGCCACCGCCAGGTAACCCGCCGCCGCATAACCGTCGGTCACAGCACGGATATGCGCGTTGACGCCGAAGATCTCCTGCAGCACCACCACCCCGCCACGCCGTTTGCCCGTCGGCTGTGCCACATAGGCGGGAAAGGTGAAGCCGTCGGCGGCTTTGAGCTCGATGAACTGTCCCATGGCTTTTCTCTCCAGGCCTGTTGTTTCAGAGGGTGACACCGAGCTTGCGGGCCACGAAGTCGAGCCGGTCCTGGCCCCAGAAGATCTCGCCATCGATGACGTAGCTGGGTGCGCCGAACACACCCGCCTCGATAGCCTGCTGCGTGTAGGCCTCGTAACGCTCGCGCACTTCCTGGCTGTCGGACTGCGCCAGGCGTTTGGCGTCGAGCCCGTTCTCCGCCAGCAGTTCGGCCAGCACCTTGTCGTCGCCGATATTGCGCTCCTGCGCCCAGACGGCAGACAGTACGGCGCCAGTGATCTTCATCGCGGCCTCGCTGCCGTCATGCAGGTCCACGGCGATGATCAGGCAGGCGGCGTCATCACCGCCGACCGGAAAATATTTGGGCTGCGGATGCATGGGCATCTTCAGATGTTCGCTGAAGCGCTTGATCTCCAGCAGTCGGTAAGCCTGACGCTGCGGCGCGCGCTTCGAGAGAGGCAGGCCGCCGGAGGTCGGAAAGACCTTGCCACCCAGGTCCACCGGCAGCACACGCACAGTGACACCAGCAGCCTGGGTCATGGCCGCGAAACGCGCATGGCCCAGGTAAGTCCACGGGCTTTGGGGCGCGAAGTAATAGTCCACTGTGCGGCTCATCGTGTCTCCTCTTGCTTGATCAGGGCCTGTTCACACTCATTTCTGCGGCAATGGTATCTTGTCGTCATCACACCTGCAGGAGCTGGGATTTGGACAAGGTTCTACTGGTCACCGGGGGCGGCCGTGGCATAGGCGCCGCCACGGCCCTGCTGGCAGCGCAGCGGGGTTACGCCGTCGCCATCAACTACAGCAGCAACTCGCTGGCCGCTGACGAAGTAGTGCGGCAGATCCGCGCCGGCGGTGGCAGGGCCATGGCGGTGCGCGCCGATGTGGCCTTGGAAGACCAAGTGCTGGCCATGTTCGAACAGATCGACGCCAAACTCGGCTGCCTCAACGCCCTGGTCAACAACGCCGGCGTGGTGGACACGACGCAACGCGTGGATGAGCAGAGCCTGGCGCGCTGGCGCCGCATGTTCGACATCAATGTCTTCGGCACCATGCTGTGCGCGCGCGAGGCTGTGCGCCGCATGAGCACGCGCCACGGCGGCAGCGGTGGCGCCATCGTCAACGTCGGCAGCGTGGCCTCCCTCCTCGGCGCGGCCGGACAGTATGTGGACTACGCAGCCGCCAAAGGGGCGGTGGACGTCTTCACCCTGGGCCTGGCGCGCGAAGTCGCCACCGAGGGCATCCGGGTCAACGCCGTGCGCCCCGGCATCATCGACACCGAGATCCATGCCAGTGGTGGTCAACCCGGCCGCGCGCAGCGCCTGGCCCCGCAGATTCCCCTGCAGCGCCCGGGCACGGCGCAGGAAATTGCCAACGCCATCGTCTGGCTGCTCTCGGAGGAAGCCAGCTACGCCACGGGCTCCCTGCTCGACGTCACCGGAGGACGCTGATGAACACCAAGGCCTACAAGTACTACTGGGAAGACCTGGCCGTGGGCAGCACACGCGAACTGGGCAGCGTGAGCCCGACGCGCGAACAGATCCTGGATTTCGCGCGCCAGTTCGACCCGCAACCCTTTCACCTGGACGAAGCTGCGGCCAAGGCCTCCGTCTTCGGCGATCTGTGCGCGAGTGGCTGGCATACCTGCGCCATGGCCATGCGCCTGATGGTGGACAACTTCCTGTCGGACGCGGCTGGCCTGGGCTCGCCCGGGCTGGAAAGCCTGAAATGGACCAAACCCGTCTTCCCGGGTGACACCCTGAGCCTGCGCCACATCGTCGTGGACAGCCGCCCCATGAACAGCCGGCCCGATGTGGGCCTGGTGCGCACGGTCTGGGA
>JAGWTL010000187.1 GCA_028869035.1 Burkholderiales bacterium
CAGTTCAACGATGCCGAGTTCAGCCTGAACAAGTCCTACGAACTCGATGCCGGCAACCCGGTCACGGGTTACAACCTGGCCCTGCTGCTGTACCAGCGCGGCGACGCGGCGCGTGCCCAGTTCTACATCCGGCGCATCAACAACAGTGAACTGGCCAATGCCGAGACGCTCTGGCTGGGCATCAAGGTCGAACAGCGCATCGGCAACCGCGTGGCGCGCGACCAGCTGGTGACCCAGCTGCGCGGTCGTTATCCGAGATCACGTGAACTGAGTTCTTTTGAGCGGGGAGCATTCAATGAGTGACGAGCCAGCCGGCAGCAGCGCGCCTGTGCCAGATACGCCCGTGACCGAACCGGCCGTTGCGCCGCCGCAGACCACCGCCGGCCAGTTGCTGCGCCAGGCGCGCGAGGCTGCCAAGGTGGAGTTGCCGGCGCTGGCTCTGGCCCTCAAGGTGTCGGTCAAGAAGCTGGAGACTCTGGAGGCCGACCGCCTCGATCTCCTGCCCGATGCGGTCTTCGTGCGGGCCCTGGCCTCCAGCGTCTGCCGCGCGCTCAAGATCGACGCGGCGCCCGTGCTGGCCCAGTTGCCGCAGTCCAAGGTGCCGCGCCTGGATTACGACGAGCCCGGCCTGAACACGCCTTTCCATACGCCGGGTGACGTGGCCAAGACACCTTTCCTGGACCGCCTCTCGCGCCCCATGGTGCTGGCCGCGCTGGCCGTGCTGCTGGGCGCCCTGGTCCTGATCTTCTTTCCCTCCACCGAGCAGCGCGCCGAGATCGGCGCCATCGTGACCCGTGCCCCGGCGGCGGCCGGGATGGCGGAGCCGGTCCCGGCACCGGTGGTGGCAACGCCGGCCCCGGGCAAGGCCCCGGTGGCTCCAGCCGCGGTCCAGCCTGCTGCCGCAGCAGCCAAAACCAGCAAGGACCCGGAACCTGTTGCGCGTCCTGAAACGCCGCCTGCGGCCACCCCTGCGCCAGCTGTCGCCGTTTCGCCCGAGGTGCTGGCCGTGCGCAAACGGCTGGCGAGCTCGGGTGTCGTGATCTTCAAGACCAGCGGCCCATCCTGGATCGAGGTGACCGACGGCAAGGGCGCCATCCAGCTCAGCCGCCTGGTGGAGCCCGGTGAGCCCGTGGGTGCTTCCGGTCCGCTGCCGCTGACCGTGACCATCGGCCGCGCCGACGTGACCGAGGTGCTGGTGCGCGGCAAGCCTTTCCCGCTGGACGAGGTGACCCGCGGCGGCGTGGCCCGATTCGAGGTGAAATAGTGCAGCAAGCAGCGGGTGCCATCGATCAAGCTGCGCCGCGTGCGCGGCGTACACGCCAGGCCCGGGTGGTCTGGGGCGACAACGTCGTGACCGTGGGCGGCGACGCGCCGGTGCGTGTGCAGTCCATGACCAACACCGACACGGTGGACGTCATCGGCACCGCCATCCAGGTCAAGGAACTGGCCCAGGCCGGCTCCGAACTGGTGCGCATCACGGTCAACACGCCCGAGGCGGCCCAGGCCGTGCCGCACATCCGCGAGCAGCTCGACCGCATGGGCATCGCCGTGCCCCTGGTCGGCGACTTCCATTACAACGGACATACCCTGCTGAGCCAGTACCCGGCCTGCGCCGAGACCCTGTCCAAGTACCGCATCAACCCCGGCAACGTGGGCAAGGGTGACAAACGCGACCGCCAGTTCGGCCAGATGATAGCGGCCGCGCTCAAGTGGAGCAAGCCCGTGCGCATCGGTGTGAACTGGGGCAGCCTGGACCAGGAACTGCTGGCCGGCCTCATGGACGAGAACAGCCGCCGCGCCCGACCCTGGGACGCCAAGGCCGTGATGTACGAGGCGCTCATCACCTCCGCCATCGATTCCGCGCGTTTCGCGCAGGAGCTGGGCATGCCGGCCGAGCAGATCCTGCTGTCCTGCAAGGTCTCTGGCGTGCAGGACCTGATCTCCGTCTACCGCGAGCTTGCCCGGCGTTGCGACTACCCCCTGCACCTGGGCCTGACCGAGGCCGGCATGGCGACCAAGGGCACGGTGGCCTCGGCCACGGCCCTGTCCATCCTGCTGCAGGAAGGCATAGGTGACACCATCCGTGTCTCGCTGACGCCGCAGCCGGGCGAGTCGCGCACGCAGGAGGTGGTGATCGCCAACGAGATCCTGCAGGCCCTGGGCCTGCGCATCTTCGTGCCCAGCGTCACGGCCTGCCCGGGTTGCGGGCGCACCACCAGCACCACCTTCCAGGAACTGGCCAAGCAGATCGACGACTTCCTGCGGATGCAGATGCCCGTCTGGCGCAAGCAGTACCCAGGGGTCGAGGCACTCAAGGTGGCCGTCATGGGCTGCATCGTCAACGGCCCGGGCGAGAGCAAACACGCCGACATCGGCATCAGCCTGCCGGGCACCGGCGAAGCGCCGGCCGCGCCGGTCTTCATCGACGGCGAGAAGCGCCTGACGCTGCGTGGCGAGGGAATCGCCCAGGAATTCCAGAAGATCGTCGAAGACTACATCGCCCGGCGCTTCGGCGGTCATGACGAAATGACGGCGGCTGCGCCGGCCATGACGGAATGACCGCGCATTTTCTCCAACCTTCATTTTGTCATTGAAGCGCGTCAGCGCGAAATCATTTCGTCATCCATGGCTGAAAAACTGAGCGCCGTCAAAGGCATGAACGACATCCTGCCACCGGATTCGGCGCGCTGGGAGTGGTTCGAGGAACAGGTGCGTGCGCTGATGGCGCGTTTTGCCTACCGCAACATCCGCACCCCCATCGTCGAGCCCACGCCGCTGTTCGTGCGCGGCCTGGGCGAGGTGACCGACATTGTCGAGAAGGAGATGTACTCCTTCGAGGACCGGCTCAACGGCGAGCAGCTCACCCTGCGCCCCGAGTGCACGGCCGGTGTGGTGCGCGCCGTGGTCGAGCACAACCTGCTGTACGAGGGCGGCAAGCGCCTGTATTACATGGGCCCCATGTTCCGCCACGAGCGCCCGCAGCGCGGCCGTTACCGCCAGTTCCACCAGATCGGTGCCGAGGCCCTGGGTTTTGCCGGCGCCGAAGTCGATGCCGAGATGATCCTGCTGGCCGATGCGCTGTGGAAGGTGCTGGGCCTGAGCGATGTGCGTCTGGAGCTCAACAGCCTGGGCCAGCCCGAGGAGCGCAAGCTGCACCGCGCGGCCTTGATCACCTATTTCGAGCAGCACGCCGAGCAGTTGGACGAGGACGCCAGGCGCCGCCTGCACAGCAACCCACTGCGCATCCTGGACACCAAGAACCCGGCCATGCAGACCCTGGCGGCGGCGGCGCCCAAGCTGATCGATTTCCTGGGTGAAACTTCGCTGGCGCATTTCCAGCAGGTGCGCGCCATCCTGGACGCTGCCGGCGTGGCCTACAGCATCAACCCGCGTCTGGTGCGCGGCATGGACTACTACAACCTCACGGTTTTCGAGTTCATCACCACGCGCCTGGGCTCGCAGGGCACCATCTGCGGCGGTGGCCGTTACGATTACCTGATCGAGCAGATCGGCGGCAAGCCCGCACCCGCCGTGGGCTGGGCCCTGGGTGTGGAGCGTGTGCTGGAGCTGCTGAAAGAGCAGGGCGCCGAGTTGCCGTTGCCCGTGCCCGACGCCTACGCCATCATTCCGGATGCCGCTGCATTGCCGCAGACCATGCCCGTGCTGCAGGCCCTGCGCGCCGCCGGCCTCAAGGTGCAGATGCATGCGGGCTCCGGCGAAGGCATGGGCAGCATGAAATCGCAATTCAAGAAGGCCGACGCCAGCGGCGCGTCCTATGCGCTGATCTTTGGCGCCGATGAACTGGCCCGTGGTGAAGTCACGGTCAAATCCTTGCGTGACGGTGAGGGGGTGCAGAGCAGCCGTTCCCTGGCCGCCGTGGCCGATTGGGCCTTCAACCTAAAATCCCCCGCTTGAACGGAAAAAAATTCATGGCACACCTCGACCTCGAAGAACAAGAGCAGCTTGACCAGCTCAAGCAATTCTGGAAACAGTACGGCGGCCTCATCAGCTGGGGCCTGATCATGCTGCTGGCGGTCTACGCCGGCTGGAACGGCTGGCAGTACTGGCAGCGCAAGCAGGCCGTGCAGGCCACGGCCCTCTACGAAGAGGTGGAGCGCATCGCCGCCAGCGGCGACGCCACGCGCCTGGACCGCGCCCTGGCCGACATGAAAGACAAGTTCGCCGGCACCGCGCAGGCGCAACAGGCTGCGCTGCTGACCGCCGCCGTGCATGCTTCGGCCGGCCGCAACGACGCGGCCCGTGCCGCCCTCTCCTGGGTGGCCGAAGCTTCGGGGGACGAAGGCTACAAGGCCGTGGCGCGCCTGCGCCTGGCCGGCCTGCTGCTCGACGCCAAGTCCTACGACGAGGCCCTCAAGCAACTCTCCGGCAGTTTCCCGGCCGAGTTCGCCGCGCTGGCGGCCGACCGCCGTGGCGACGTCTACCTGACCCAGGGCAAAAAGACCGAGGCCGCTGCCGAATACCAGAAGGCCTGGGCCGGCCTGGAGGCCGGCAGCAGCTACCGCAATGTGGTCGACGTCAAGCTGGCGTCCCTGGGCCTGGCGCCTGCTGCGTCCGGGGAGAAGAAGTGATCCTGTCCCGTCCGCTCCTGCTGCGCGCCTGGCGTGGCGCAGGGGCCCTGGCCCTGACGGCCTTGCTGCTGGCCTGTTCCAGCGCACCGAACCGCCCCGAGCCGGCGCCGTTGCCGCCCGATCCCAAGCTGCTGGGCATGCGCCAGGTCTGGAGCCTCGAGATCGACAAGGTCGAGTTTCCGCTGGTGCTGCAGGTGGCGGGCAACACGGTGGGCGTGGCGTCCAGCGCAGGCCAGGTCAGCCTGCTCGATGGCCGTACCGGTGAAGTGCAGTGGCGGGCCGAGGTGGGCACGCCGCTGAACGCCGGTGTCGGGCATGACGGCCGCATGGCGGCGGTGGTGACGACGGAAAACGAACTGGTGGCCCTGCAGGAGGGGCGCGAACTCTGGCGCCAACGCCTCAATGCGCCGTCCTACACCGCGCCGCTGGTGGCCGGCGCCCGTGTTTTTGTGCTGGGCGCGGACCGTAGCGTCTCCGCCTATGACGGCCAGAGCGGCCGGCGCCTGTGGCACCAGACGCGCAGCGGCGAAGCCCTGGTGCTGCGCCAGCCCGGTGTGCTGATCCCCGTGGACGACACCCTGGTGGTGGGCCTCTCGGGCCGCCTGGTGGGCCTGAACCCGCTCAACGGCACTCCGCGCTGGGAAGTGCCCATCGCCACGCCGCGCGGCACCAATGACGTGGAACGTCTGGTCGATCTGGTGGCCGGTGTGGCGCGCCAGGGTTCGGTGGTCTGCACGCGCGCCTTCCAGGCGGCGCTGGGCTGCGTCGATGCGGCGCGTGGCGTGCTGGTCTGGAGCAAGCCGGCGGCCGGCGCCTCCGGCCTGAGCGGGGACGCCGCCCTCTTGCTGGGCGTGGAATTCGACGGCACCGTGGTGGCCTGGCGGCGCAACGACGGTGAACGCGCCTGGAGCACGAACCAGCTGCGTTACCGTAAGCTGAGCTCGCCACTGCTGCTGGGGCCGGCCCTGGTGGTCGGTGACGACACCGGCCGTCTGCACTTCCTCGCACGCCAGGACGGCGCCCTGCAGACCCGTATCGAGACCGACGGTACCCCCATCGCCGCCACGCCGGTGCTGGTGGGCAGCACCGTGGTCGTGGTCACGCGCGCCGGCCGTGTGCTGGGCCTGCGCCCTGAATAATCCAGAAAGCCCGCCATGAAACCCGTCCTGGCCCTGGTGGGCCGCCCCAATGTCGGCAAATCCACGCTGTTCAACCGGTTGACCAAAACACGCGACGCCATCGTGGCCGACTTCGCCGGCCTCACGCGCGACCGCCACTACGGCAACGGCAAGCAGGGCAAGCACGAGTACATCGTCATCGACACCGGCGGTTTCGAGCCCGCGGCCGAAGACGGCATCTACAAGGAGATGGCCAAGCAGACACGCCAGGCCGTGGCCGAGGCCGACGTGGTGATCTTCGTGGTCGATGCGCGCGGCGGCCTGTCGGCGCAGGACCATGACATTGCGAACTACCT
>JAGWTL010000188.1 GCA_028869035.1 Burkholderiales bacterium
TCGCTGCTGATCGACGCCATGAGCTACCAGTACCTGGTGGGCGCCGAGATCGACTACAAGGAAGACCTGCAAGGCGCCCAGTTCGTGATCAAGAACCCGAACGCCAGCACCACCTGCGGCTGCGGTTCGTCTTTCTCCGTCTAAGCGGACTTCCCGGCTCAGGCCGGGTAGATCGCACCCAGCACACGGGCGCCTCGGGCGCCCGTGACGCTTTGCAGGCTGCCGGTTTCACGCTGCAGGGTCTTGCGTGCCAGCCAGGCAAAGGCGGCCGCCTCCACCTGCAGCGGCGGCAGGCCCTGCTGTTCCGAGGACATGACCTCCAGCGCAGACAGATGCGCCTGCAGGCGCAGCATCAGATGGGTGTTGAGGGCGCCGCCGCCGCAGACGATCAGGCGGCGAGTGCCCGCAGCATGGCGCAGCACATCGGCGGCGCAGACACGGGCGGTCAGCTCGGTCAGTGTGGCCTGCACATCCACGGCGGGCAAGGTTTCGAAACCGGCCCGTTGGCTGAGCAGCCAGGCCGGGTTGAACAGATCGCGCCCGCTGCTCTTGGGGGCGGGCAGGGCGAAATAGGGTTCCTGCAGCAGCACTCGCAGCAGCTCGGCGTGCACACGCCCGCTGGCCGCCCAGCGGCCCTGCTCGTCAAAAGGCCGGCCGGTATGCTGCCGGCACCAGGCGTCCAGCAGGGCGTTGCCGGGCCCGCAGTCCCAGCCCAGCACCGCGTCGTCGCGCAGTACCGAGAGGTTGGCGATGCCGCCGATATTGAGCACGGCCACGGTCTGACCCGAGCGGCCGAACAGGGCTTGATGGAAAGCCGGCACCAGGGGGGCGCCCTGGCCCCCGGCAGCGACATCGCGGCTGCGGAAGTCGGCCACCACCGTGATGCCGCTCAACTCGGCCAACAGGGCCGGGTTGTTGAGCTGCAAGGTGTAGCCGGTGCCGTCATAGGCCCCGGGGCGGTGTCGCACCGTCTGGCCGTGGGCGCCGATGGCCGAGATGGCGGTGGCGGGCAGGTTGGCGGCCTTGAGCAGCGCCTCGACCACCTGCGCGTAGACGTGGTTCAGGGCGTTGGCCGCCAGGGCGGCACGGTGCAGTTCATTGTCGCCCGGGCTGTTGAGCACCAGCAGTTCGGCGGCCAGCTCGGCGGGAAAGGGGCGATGGACATGCTGCAGGACGCGGGTGCCGCTGGCACTGCAGTCGGCCAGCACGCCGTCCACACCGTCCAGCGAGGTGCCGGACATGAGGCCGATGTAAAACTCGGGCATGCCGGGCTCAGCGCACGGCCAGCAGCTGGGCGGCGGCCAACTGCTGGCGCGCCGCGGCGGCCAGGCGGTTGAAGGCCGGGCGGGCGGCCTGGGAGACCGGGACGGACTCGCTGGTGCGCGCGATGGCCAGCGGGTTCTGGTGGTGGCCGTTGATGCGGAACTCGTAGTGCAGGTGCGGGCCGGTGGCCCAGCCGGAGGCGCCGGTGGCGGCGATGTTCTGACCCTGCTCGACGCGTTGACCACGCTTGACGAAGATGCGGCTCAGGTGGGCGTAGACCGTGACGTGGTTGTTGCGGTGACGGATGAAGACCACGTTGCCGAAGCCGCCCTGTACCCCCGCGAACTCGACCACGCCGTCGCCGACGCTGCGCACGGGCGTGCCGATCGGCGCGGCGTAGTCCACCCCCAGGTGGGCTGCCCATTTCTTCAGGATGGGGTGGAAACGCATCTTGAAGCCGCTGGTCACGCGCGAGAAGGCCAGCGGCGAGGCCAGATAGGCGCGTTTCAGGCTCTGGCCTTCGAGGGTGTAGTAGCCGCTGCGGCCCTGGGTGCGCGTGGGACGCCCTTCTTCTACCGGGTTGGGGTGAGCAGCGGTCGGTTCCTGGAACCACATGGCCTGGTAGGCCTTGCCGTCGTTGACGAACTCGGCGTTGAGCACGCGCCCGGCGCGCAGGGGTTCGCCGTCACCTTCCAGCACCTCATAGACCACCGAATAACGATCGCCCTTGCGCAGTTCGCGGTGAAAGTCGATGTCTCCCGAGAAGATCTCGGCGATCTGGATGGCCACGGCGTCAGGGATATTGGCCTCGTCCGCCGAAGCGAACAGGGAGCTGTCGATGGTGGCGCTGGCGATCCGGATGGAGGCGGTCAGCGAGGCCGTCTCGAGCCGGGACTGGAAGGTGCTGCCGGACCTTTCGATCACGAGGCGCTTGAAACTGCCGTCGTCATCGGGGCTCCAGCGTGCGGTGAGCTGGAGCAGGGTGTTGCGCTCGCTGGCCTCGGCGCTCAGCTGGCGGCCGGTGCGCCCGAGCAGGTGGCGGTGGACCAGGGTGTCGCGGCGCAGAAATTCGGCGGCCTGCGGATCGTCCAGTCCCAGTCGGCGCAGCAGGGTGTCGGCGGTGTCGTTGGCGCGGGAGGCATCGGAACGGTAAAGGCGGTAGTGGTGCAGTTCGATCGTCGCAAGCTGCTCCTGCAGGGGCAGGGGCGTGACGGCCTCGCTGACTTCATGCACGGGCAGTTGCGCCACATCGGGCGCCAGTGTGACCACGGCCGCCGCCAGTGCATAGGCGCCGCCGCCAAACAGGGCCAGGCAGAGCAGTGCCGTCGTGAACCCGCGCGGGTGACGGTGGATCACCTGGCGCAAGGCTGCCAGGGTGGCGGGGAGGATGGTGGGCAGCGTGGTCTTCAAGGATGTGGGCCGAAGGTTCGCAAGCCGGGCCGGCCGGGCTTGCGGCGCCACTTAAAATCGTGGCCTCAGGGCAAGTCCCAAGTATATCGGCCCGGCTCCGGGCGAGAGCGAAAAATCTTTATGAATCAAGCGTCTGTGTCGACTTTTCCCCTCACCGATCGGGTCCGCGAGGCGCTCGCCGTGACCCGACGCGGCTGCGAGGAACTGATCCCCGAGGCCGACTGGGTGCGGAAACTGACCCGCTCCGAAGCGACGAAGACCCCGCTGCGCATCAAGCTGGGACTGGATCCGACCGCGCCCGACATCCACATCGGCCACACCGTGGTGCTGAACAAGATGCGTCAGTTGCAGGACCTGGGGCACCAGGTCATCTTCCTGATCGGCGACTTCACCAGCCTGATCGGCGACCCTTCGGGACGCAACAGCACGCGCCCGCCGCTCACGCCCGAGCAGATCAAGGCCAATGCCGAGACCTACTACCGGCAGGCCAGCCTGGTGCTGGACCCGGCGAAAACCGAGATCCGCTACAACAGCGAATGGAGCCTGCCCCTGGGCTCCATGGGCATGATCCAGCTGGCCGCCAGGTACACCGTGGCGCGCATGATGGAGCGCAACGACTTCCATGACCGCTTCAAGGCCGGCACGCCGATCTCGGTGCACGAGTTCCTCTACCCGCTGATGCAGGGTTATGACTCGGTGGCGCTCAAGAGCGACCTGGAGCTCGGCGGCACCGACCAGAAGTTCAACCTGCTCATGGGCCGCCACCTGCAGGCCGAGTACGGTCAGGAGCCGCAGTGCATCCTGACCATGCCGCTGCTCGAAGGGCTGGACGGCGTGGACAAGATGTCCAAGTCCAAGAACAACTACATCGGCATCACCGAGGAGGCCAACACCATGTTCGCCAAGGCGCTCTCGATCAGCGATGAACTGATGTGGCGCTGGTACACGCTGCTGAGCTTCCGTTCCATGGCCGAGATCGAGAAGCTGAAGCGGGAAGTTGCCGGGGGGCGCAATCCCAAGGACGCCAAGGTGCAACTGGCCAAGGAGATCACGGCGCGCTTTCACTCAGATGCCGCCGCCGAGGCGGCCGAGCAGGACTTCATCAACCGCAGCAAGGGCGGCATTCCGGACGAGGTCGAGGCGCAGACCGTTACGCTCGACGGCGGCCCGATGGGCATTGCTGCACTGCTCAAGCAGACCGGCCTGGCGGCTTCCAGCGGCGAGGGCAACCGTCTGATCGATGGCGGCGGTGTGCGCGTGGACTCGGCCGTGGTCAGTGACAAGGGCCTCAAGCTTGGTGCCGGCACTTATGTGCTGCAGGTCGGCAAGCGCAAGTTCAAGAAAGTCACGCTTCAGGCCTGACCTGGGGCCGGGTTCAGGCGTTCAGCCAGGCGCCGATCTTCTGTTTGTCCGCCGCCGCCAGGCGCCAGGTCCGCACGCCGCGCGGCAGGGCCAGGCTCAGCGTGAGCAGGCGCCGGTCGCGCGACACGAGGGCCTGGACGCGTGGCTGTCCACCCGCGTAGAGCAGCAGATCGTCGAGCTTGTGCAGGCGCCAGCTGCTGCGCGCGCTGCCCTTGCCGACTTCTACCGCAAGCCATTCATCGCCCGCGGCAAAACCCGCCAGTTCGGCCGCGCCGCCGCGCAGCACGGTCTTGATCTGGATCGAGCCGCCGGATTCACTCACGCGCAAGCCCAGACCTTGCGCCAGCTGGGCGGGTTCTTCGTGGATGGCCACGCCATGGCGCTCCAGCAGCTCGCGCAAGGGCAGTTCGGCGGTGCCGTGCACCCAGCGTTTGAACTCGCGTGTCCAGGAGCGGCCGCTCAGTTCCTGCAGCACGGCCAGCAGATCGCTCTCGGCCATGGGGCCGGCCTGGCAGCGCAACCAGAGCGCGCGCATGACCTCGTCCAGTGTGTGTTGCCCTTCGGCGCGCAGCGTCAGGTCCAGGCACAGGGCGACCAGCGCCCCCTTGCCGTAATAGCTGACCGTGGCGTTGGGCGTGTTCTCGTCGACCCGGTAGTACTTGACCCAGGCATCGAAGCTGGCCTGGGCCACCGATTGCACGAGGCGGCCCGGTGTCTGCTGCAGCTGGTTGACGGTCTTGTTGAGTAGGCGCAGGTAGGCGGTGTCGTCGATCAGGCCGGCGCGGCGCAGCAGCAGATCGTCGTAGTAGCTGGTGAAACCTTCGAAGAACCAGAGCAGTTCGGTGTAGTTCTCCTGCGTGTAGTCATAGCGCGTGAACTCGGTCGGGCGCAGGCGCTTGACGTTCCAGCTGTGAAAGTACTCGTGGCTGATCAGGCCCAGCAGGGTGGTGTAGCCCTCGCTCCTGGCAGGCGCAGCGGGCGCGGCAGTCTTGGCGTCGAGCACCGGGGCTTTGCGCGGCAGGTCGGCGCGTTGGCAGATCAGAGCGGTCGAGTTGCGGTGCTCCAGCCCGCCGTAGCCGTCGCCCACGGCGTTCAGCAGGAAGGTGTAGCTTTGGAATGGAATCGGGCGGTAGCCCTTGTCGCTCGTGCGTGATGTGCTACTTTTTTCGGAGCGATTGGCGTGCCAGAAGTCGATCTGCGCTTCGCAGATTTTCTGGGTGTCGGCCAGCAGCCGCTCACCGTCAAAGCCCGGCGCGGCACCGGCCACAACGAAGCGGTGGGGTACGCCACGCGCGGTGAAGCTGCCGCTCCAGAACTCGCCCATTTCCACCGGGCAGTCGACCAGCGCATGGTAGTCGGGCGCGGTGTAGTGCCCAAAGCCTTGGCGATCCACCTTGTGTGGCGTCAGGCCGGTGGCCAGCTTCCAGCGCGGCGCCTGGGGCGGGGCGACCACTTCCAAGGCGTGGGGCTGGTCTTCGAAGCCTTCGGCGCGCAGCAGCAGGCTGGTGCCATTGAAAAAGCCGCGCGCGCTGTCGAGCCAGGCGGTGCGCACCGAGTTGTCCAAAGCGTAGACGCGGTACTGCAGTGTGAGCGCCGTGCCGGGCTGGCAAGCGGCCTGCCAGCTGCATTTGTCCAGTTGCTGCAGCGCCACCGGCTTGCCGCCTTGACGCGCCTGCAGTTCCTGCAGGTGCTTGGAAAATTCGCGCACCATGTAGCTGCCGGGAATCCACACCGGCAGGCGCAGGGTCTGTGCGCTGGCCGGGTGCTCCAGCGTCAGCGTCACGGTGTAGAGGTGGGCGAGCAGGTCGCTGCATTCCACACGGTAGTGCACGGCGGCGCCAGTGGGCTTGTTCTTGGTGCTCAAATTGGCCTCCAGCCCGCGTAGATACTGCGCAGGCAGCTATTAAATGAGTAGCGTATGAAGTTATTTCTTGAGGCTGGCGAAGTGCTGCTCCAGCTCTTCCATCGAAATGGCACCGGCCTGGCGGCTGCCGTCTTCGAACAGCAGGGTCGGGGT
>JAGWTL010000189.1 GCA_028869035.1 Burkholderiales bacterium
GCCAGCACGGTGGTGATGGCCGCCGTCAGCGTGGTCTTGCCGTGGTCCACGTGACCGATCGTGCCCACGTTGACGTGCGGCTTGGTCCGCTCAAATTTCTCTTTTGCCATTTTTCAATTCTCCAGAAAGGATGCGAAAAGCAATTACGAATCAAACACCAAGACACGCCGGCACAAACCGCGCACCTGAAAGTGGTGCCCATGGCGGGAATCGGACCCGCGACCTCTCCCTTACCAAGGGAGTGCTCTACCACTGAGCCACATGGGCGATATTCTTGTCACCACCTAGGAGCAAAAGACACATGGAGCGGGAGACGGGAATCGAACCCGCGTCATCAGCTTGGAAGGCTGGGGTTCTACCATTGAACTACTCCCGCATCGCCCAAAACACTCGCTCTACGCATCTTTCACTGGTGGAGAGGGCTGGATTCGAACCAGCGTACTCGTAAGAGGGCAGATTTACAGTCTGCTGCCATTAACCACTCGGCCACCTCTCCATAGGTGAACCACGGATTATGCCATGAAATTTTGGCACTGGCGAAGCGCCCAAGCTCCCGAACTCACCAGCGGATGTCGCCCAAACCCTGCGCCTGCAGGAAAGTGCGCGCCAGGCTGAAATGGCCGCACCCCAGAAAGGGCTGCGGGGGGCGCCGGGCCGAGAGGGGCGAGGGATGGTTGGCACTGAGCACCAGATGCCGCCCCCCGGCCTCCAGCCCGGCGGCGGCGGCGGCACGCTGGGCGTGCGCACCCCAAAGCATGAAAACAGCCGGTTTTGCGCGCTCGACCACGGCATGGATTATTTTGTCGGTAAGCACTTCCCAACCCTGCTTGACATGGCTGGCGGGCAAACCGTCCTCCACCGTCAGGCAGGTGTTGAGCAGCAGCACCCCCTGGCGCGCCCAGGACAGCAGCGAACCATCGGCCGGGGCGGCGTCAAGGGCCAGGGCCGGGTCGCGGACCAATTCCTGGTGGATGTTGCGCAGGGAGGGGGGCAGGCGCAGGCCGGAGGCCACGGAAAAAGCCAAACCCTCGGCCTGGCCGGGACCGTGGTAGGGGTCCTGCCCCAGGATCACGATGCGCACCTCAGCGAGAGACGTCAGCTCCAGCGCCCGCAGCGGCCGGGCAGGATAGATGGTGGCACCGGCGACCAGCCTTTGCGCGATGTGGCGACCGAGTTCCCGCCCCGTCGCGCTGCTGAAAAATTGAGCAACGATGGCCGCCCAGTCGGAAGCCACCGGCCAAGCGGCCGGCGTCCAGGCCTTCAGCCTGTCGGCGGGCGCCGGCGCTGCGGTCGCAAAAAGATCGGTTTGGGCCTGGCCCATCAGGCGAACAGCTCGGCCAGGGCCAGCCCCGGATCGGGCGCGCGCATGAAAGCCTCGCCCACCAGAAAAGCGTTGATGCCTTCCGTGCGCATGCGCTGCACGTCGGCGCGGCCCAGGATGCCGGACTCCGTCACCAGCAGGCGATCGTCCGGCACGCGCTCGCGCAGGGCCAGGGTGGTGTCCAGCGTGACCTCGAAGGTGCGCAGGTTACGGTTGTTGATGCCGACCAGCGGGGTCTTGAGCTTGAGCGCGCGGTCCAGCTCGGCGCCGTCATGGACCTCGACCAGCACGGCCATGTCCAGGCCCAGGGCGATGGCCTCCAGATCGCGCATCAACGCGTCGTCCAGGCAGGCGGCGATCAGCAGGATGCAGTCCGCGCCCATGGCGCGCGATTCGTAGATCTGGTAGGGATCGACCATGAAGTCCTTGCGCAGCACGGGCAGCTCGCAGGAGGCGCGCGCCTGCTTGAGGTAGTCGGGCTGGCCCTGGAAGAACTGGCGGTCGGTCAGCACCGAGAGACAGGCCGCGCTCACCTGGCCGTCGCCCTCGGCATAACTCTGGGCGATGTCGGCCGGGATGAAGTCCTCGCGCAGCACACCCTTGCTCGGACTGGCCTTCTTGATCTCGGCGATGACCGCGGCCTGGCCGGCAGCGATCTTGGCGCGCATGGCGCCCACGAAGTCGCGCGTGAGCACACGCGACTCAGCATCGGCCCGCATCGCAGCCAGTGATTTTTTCTTGATGGCCGACGCGATTTCCTCGCGCTTGACCGCCACGATCTTGTCCAGGATGTCGCTCATGCGGAGGCTCCCAGACGATGCGCCACGGTGACCAGCTGCTCCAGCTTGGCCTTGGCGGCGCCGGAATCGACGGCATCCCGCGCACGCGTGATGCCCGCGGCCATGCTGTCCACCACATTGGCCGCATACAGGGCCGCCCCGGCATTGAGCAGGACGATGTCACGCGCGGCGCCGGGCTGCCTGTCCAGCACCCCCATGAGCATGGCGCGCGAAGCCTCGGGCGTGTCCACCTTGATGGCCCGCGTGCTGGCCATCGTCAGGCCGAAGTCCTCGGGATGGATCTCATACTCCCTGATCTCGCCATTCTTGAGTTCGCCCACCAGGGTGGCTGCCCCCAGGCTGATCTCGTCCATGCCGTCCTTGCCGTAGACCACCACGGCATGCTCGGTGCCCAGGCGCTGCAGCGCACGGACCTGGATGCCCACCAGGTCCGCATGGAACACGCCCATGAGGATGTTGGGCGCGCCGGCCGGATTGGTCAGCGGGCCCAGGATGTTGAAGAGGGTCTTGATGCCGAGTTCGCGGCGTACGGGCGCCACGTTTTTCATGGCCGGGTGGTGATTGGGTGCGAACATGAAACCCACGCCGGTCTCGACTACGCACTGCGCAATGGCCTCGGGCTTGAGGTTGATGTTGATACCCAGTGACTCCATCACGTCGGCGCTGCCGCTCTTGCTGGAGACACTGCGCCCGCCGTGCTTGCTGACCTTGGCGCCCGCGGCCGCGGCCACAAACATGGAACAGGTGGAGATGTTGAAGGTGTGCGCGCCGTCGCCACCGGTGCCGACGATGTCGACCAGGTGCTTTTTGTCAGCAATATTCACTTTGGTGGAGAACTCGCGCATCACCTGGGCGGCGGCCGTGATCTCGCCGATGGTTTCCTTCTTCACACGCAGGCCGGTGATGAAAGCCGCCATGAGCACGGGCGACATCTCGCCGCCCATGATGAGCCGCATGATGTGCAGCATCTCGTCGTGGAAGATCTCGCGGTGCTCGATGACGCGCTGCAGGGCCTCCTGCGGGGTGATCTGGTGGGGCTGGGTCATGTTCTTGTTTCCCTCAGGCTTGAAGCAGGAAGTTTTTCAGCATGGCATGGCCATGCTCGGTCAGGATGGATTCGGGATGGAACTGCACACCCTCGACGGCCAGGGTCTTGTGTTTCACGCCCATGATCTCGCCGTCCTCGGTCCAGGCCGTGACTTTCAGCTCCGGTGGGCAAGAGGTACGCTCGATGGCCAGCGAGTGGTAGCGGTTCACCGTGAACTGTTTAGGCAGGCCGGCGAACGCACCCTCCTGCGTGGTGGTGATGACGCTGGTCTTGCCGTGCATGAGCTGCTGCGCCCGGATGATCTTGCCGCCGAAGGCTGCGCCGATGCTTTGGTGACCCAGGCAAACACCCAGAATAGGCAGCTTGCCGGCAAAGTGGCGGATGGCCGCCACCGAGATGCCGGCCTCGGCCGGCGAGCAGGGTCCGGGCGAGATGACCAGGCGGTCCAGTTGCCCGGCCCTCAGCTTAGTCTCGATCTCAGCGACCGTGATTTCGTCGTTGCGGTGCACTTCCACGTCGGCGCCGAGTTCGCCAAAGTACTGCACCAGGTTGTAGGTGAACGAATCGTAGTTGTCCACCATGAGGAGTTTGATCTGCTTGCTCATGGCTTCACTCCAGGCCCTGCTCGACCAGCTCAGACGCACGCACCAGGGCGCGCGCCTTGTGCTCGGTCTCGCGCCATTCCATCTCGGGCACCGAATCGGCCACCACGCCGGCCGCCGCCTGCACGTAGAGCGTGTCGTTCTTGATGATGCCGGTGCGGATCGCGATGGCCACGTCCATGTCGCCGGCGTAGCTCAGGTAACCGCAGGCGCCGCCATAGAGGCCGCGCTTGCTGGGCTCGAGCTGGTCGATCAGCTCCATGGCGTGCACCTTGGGGGCGCCGGTCAGCGTGCCGGCCGGGAAGGTGGCCTTGAGCACATCCATGGAGCTCATGCCGTCCTTCAGCAGGCCTTCGACGTTGCTCACGATGTGCATCACATGGCTGTAGCGCTCCACTACAAAGGCCTCGGTCACCTTGACGCTGCCGGTCTTGGCGATGCGGCCGATGTCGTTGCGCGCAAGATCAATGAGCATCACGTGCTCGGCGCGTTCCTTGGGGTCGCCCACCAGTTCCTCCTCGGCCGCCCTGTCCAGCTCCGGCGTGGCGCCGCGCGGGCGCGTGCCCGCCAGTGGGCGGATGGTGACTTTCTGCCCCTCGGGGGTCTGCTCCTGCCGCACCAGGATCTCCGGCGAAGCACCCACCACGTGGAAATCCCCGAAGTGGTAGTAGTACATATAGGGCGAGGGGTTGAGCGAGCGCAGCGCACGGTAGAGCGAGAGCGGCGACTCGGTGTAGCGCTTGTGCAGGCGCTGGCCCACCTGCACCTGCATGAAATCGCCCGCGGCGATCATGTCCTTGGCGCGCTCCACGGCGGCGATGTAGTCGTCCTTGGCGAACTCGCGTCCGATCTCATGAGTTGGGCTGGGCTTGATGGGCGGCGCCTGCACCGAGGTGTTCAGGCGCGCGCGCAGCTCGGTCAGCCGCGCCCGGGCCTTCGCATAAGCCTGGGGCTGGCCGGGGTCGGCGTAGACGATGAGGTAGAGCTTGCCCGAGAGGTTGTCGATGACGGCCAACTCCTCGCACTGCAGCAGCAGGATGTCGGGGCAGCCCAGGGTGTCGGGTGGGCAGCTGTGCACCAGTTTTTTCTCGATATGGCGCACCGTGTCGTAGCCGAAATAGCCGGCCAGTCCGCCGCAGAAGCGCGGCAGGCCGGGCTGCAAGGCCACCCTGAAGCGCTGGTGGTACCGGGCCACGAAATCCAGCGGGTTCAGGCGCGAGGTCTCGACCACCACGTCGTCGGTCACGACCTCGGTCACGGCCTGCTCGCCAAAACCTCGCGAGCGCACCAGGGTGCGCGCCGGCAGGCCGATGAAGCTGTAGCGGCCGAAACGCTCGCCGCCCACCACGGACTCCAGCAAAAAGGTGTTCTTGCCGCCGGACTGGCTGTGTGCCAGCTTGAGGTAAAGCGAGAGCGGCGTCTCCAGGTCGGCAAAGGCCTGGGCCAGCAGGGGAATACGGTTGTATCCCTGGCGGGCCAGCTCGTTGAATTCGGATTCGGTCATCACGGGAAAACTCCGGTTCGGCGCCGGGCGGCATATGCCCTGGCGCCAGGTTCAATCAGCTCGGGAAAACCCCAGGTCTGGGGGGCGGGAAACCCGGCCGGCGGCAGGCCGGCAGGCCTCAATCGCGCGACCGGGCGCGCGCAACAGGGCAGGTACGCCAGGGCCAGGCTCCCCGGTCGCTGCAACCTGTGCTGATGAGGCGGTGAATGAACATGGGGCCAGTTTAGCAAAGGTGTCCAACCCCCAGAAAAACCCTGTATCGGACGGAAAGCGGGGTCGGGGATAATTAGAACGAACGATCGTACTATTTTGGAGGTTTTCGATCATGAGGTCCCTGTTCCGTACCGCCCTGCTCGCTTTGCTGCTCACCCTGGGCCAGGGGGCGTCCGCCCTCGATGTGGCCGGCGTCACCTTCACGCCGCAGGTCGAAGTCAATGGCAGCAAGCTGGACCTCAATGGCGCTGGCGTGCGTTACAAGGCCATTTTCAAGGTCTATGCCGCCGGCCTCTACTTGGGCCACAAGGCCAGCACACTGGAAGAAGTCCTCAAGACCCCGGGCCCCAAGCGCATGAGCATCACCATGCTGCGCGACATCGACGCAGCCGAACTGGGCAAGCTGTTTTCACGCGGCATGGAAGACAACATGGACCGTGCGGCCTTCGTCCAGCTGATCCCCGGCATCATGCGCATGAGCCAGATCTTTTCCGATCACAAGAGACTCGTGGCCGGTGACAGTTTCAGCCTGGACTGGATCCCCGGTCAGGGCC
>JAGWTL010000190.1 GCA_028869035.1 Burkholderiales bacterium
CCAAGAACATCCTGATCGGCTTTGCCCGCATGGACGGCCAGACCGTGGGCATCGTGGCCAACCAGCCCCTGGTGCTGGCGGGTTGCCTGGACATCAAGAGCAGCATCAAGGCCGCGCGCTTCGTGCGTTTCTGCGACGCCTTCAACATCCCGGTCATCACATTCGTGGACGTGCCCGGTTTCATGCCCGGCACCAGCCAGGAGTACGGCGGCATCATCAAACACGGCGCCAAGCTGCTCTATGCCTACGCCGAGTGTACGGTGCCCAAGATCACGGTCATCACGCGCAAGGCCTACGGCGGCGCCTACGACGTGATGGCTTCCAAGCACCTGCGCGGCGATGTGAACTTCGCCTGGCCCAATGCCGAGATCGCCGTGATGGGCGCCAAGGGCGCGGTGGAGATCATCTTCCGCGAGGACAAGGGCGACCCCGCCAAGCTCGCCGCCAAGGAAGCCGAGTACAAGGCCCGTTTCGCCAACCCCTTCGTGGCCGGCGCTCGCGGCTATATCGACGACGTTATCCTGCCGCACGAGACGCGCAAGCGCATCTGCCGTTCGCTGGTCATGCTGAAAGACAAGAAGCTGGACAACCCGTGGCGCAAGCACGGGAACATTCCGCTATAACGAAATGACCTCGTGCCTGTGGCACCTCGATGACGCGGGCTCTGCCCGCATGACTTGCAGAGTCATGGCGCCTTCGGCGCCGTCATTGAAGCCGCACAGCGGCGAAATCATTCCGTCATCGAATTAGAAGAGGCAAATATGTTCAAAAAGATCCTGATCGCCAACCGCGGAGAGATCGCCTGCCGTGTCATTGCGACGGCGAAGAAGATGGGCATCGCCACCGTGGCGGTGTATTCCGAAGCTGACCGCGACGCCCACCACGTGCTGCTGGCCGATGAGTCCGTGCTGCTGGGCCCGGCGCCGAGTCGCGAGTCCTATCTGGTGGCCGACAAGATCATTGCCGCCGCCAAACAGACCGGCGCCCAGGCCATCCACCCCGGCTACGGTTTCCTGTCCGAGAACGAGGACTTCGCCAAGCGCGTGGAGGAGGAGGGGTTGGTCTTCATCGGCCCCAAGCACTATTCCATCGCCGCCATGGGCGACAAGATCGCCTCCAAGAAGCTGGCCGGCGAGGCCAGGGTCAACTGCATCCCGGGCTGGAACGAGGCCATCGAATCGGCCGAGCGCGCCGTGGAGATCGCCAAGGGCGTCGGCTACCCGGTGATGATCAAGGCCTCGGCCGGCGGTGGCGGCAAGGGCCTGCGCGTGGCCTTCAGCGACAAGGAGGCGCTGGAAGGCTTCACCAGCTGCCGCAACGAGGCACGCAACAGCTTTGGCGACGACCGCGTTTTCATCGAGAAGTTCGTCGAGGAGCCGCGCCACATCGAGATCCAGGTGCTGGGAGACAGCCACGGCAATGTGATCTACCTGAACGAGCGCGAATGCTCGATCCAGCGCCGGCACCAGAAGGTGATCGAGGAGGCGCCGTCGCCCTTCATCAGCGACGCCACGCGCAAGGCCATGGGCGAGCAGGCCGTGGCCCTGGCCAAGGCCGTGAAATACCAGAGCGCGGGCACGGTGGAGTTTGTGGTCGGCAAGGACCAGAGCTTCTACTTCCTGGAGATGAACACCCGCCTGCAGGTGGAGCATCCGGTGACCGAGTGCATTACGGGCCTGGACCTGGTGGAGCTGATGATCCGCGTGGCTGCCGGCGAAAAGCTGCCGCTCGCGCAGGCCGATGTGAAGCGCAAGGGCTGGGCCATCGAGTGCCGCATCAACGCCGAGGACCCCTTCCGCAACTTCCTGCCGTCCACCGGCCGACTGGTGCGTTTCACGCCGCCGGTGCAGAGCATGTGGCAGTCCGACACCCAGCATCTGCAGGGTGTGCGGGTCGATACCGGTGTGCAGGACGGCGGCGAGATCCCCATGTACTACGACTCGATGATCGCCAAGCTCATTGTGCACGGCACGGACCGCCTGGATGCGATTGCCAAGATGCGCGAGGCGCTCAACGGCTTCGTGATTCGTGGCATCAGCTCCAACATTCCTTTCCAGGCGGCGCTGCTGGCGCACCCGAAGTTTGTGGCGGGTGACTTCAACACCGGTTTCATTGCCGAGCATTACGGCAAGGGTTTTTCGTCCGAGGACGTGCCGCACGCCGATCCGAACTTTCTCGTCGCGCTGGCCGCCTTCGTGCGCCGCAAGTCGCGCGAGCGCACGACCACCATCTCCGGTCAGTTGCCGGGTTATTCGGTGGATGCCGGCAAGGACTATGTGGTCATCACGCTGGGCGCCGATGGCCAGCATGTGCATACCCCGGTGCACGTCGATGAGTTCGTGGGCGAAACCGGCAAGGCCCGGGTGCGTGTCAACGGTCGCAATTACGAGATCTGCAGCACCTCGCGCCTCAACGACATCATCATCGCCGGGACCGTCGGCGGTCGGCCCTTCACCACGCAGGTGGAGCGCGGCACGGCCAGGAACCCGCTGGCCCTGAAGCTGCAGCACAACGGCACGCTCATCGAGGCGCTGGTGATCTCGCCGCGCATGGCCGAACTGCACCGCCTCATGCCCCACAAGGCGCCGCCGGATATGAGCCGTTACGTGCTCTCGCCCATGCCAGGCCTGCTGGTGGACGTGGCGGTGCAGCCCGGCCAGAAGGTGCAGGCTGGCGAGCGTGTGGCCGTGATCGAGGCCATGAAGATGGAGAACGTGCTGTTTGCCGTGGCCGATGGCGTGGTGGGCAAGGTGCTGGCGTCCAAGGGCGAGAGCCTGACGGTGGACCAGCCGATCATCGAATTTGCATGAACGCCAAGGTGGAGTTCCAGATGAGTCAAGTGCGCCCCCTTCGACAAGCTCAGGACAGGCCTTTCAAGGTGCTGGGGATCCAGCAGATCGCCATCGGCGGGCCTGACAAGACCCGTTTGAAAAAGCTCTGGGTCGAGATGCTGGGCTTGCAAGTCACCGGCACATTCAAGAGTGAACGTGAGAACGTGGACGAGGACATCTGTGCCATGGGCTCCGGGACTTACAAGGTCGAGGTCGACCTGATGCAGCCGCTCGATCCCGAGAGGAAGCCGGCTGTGCACACCACACCGCTCAATCACGTGGGCCTGTGGATCGACGACCTGCCCAAGGCTGTGGCATGGCTGAGCGCACAAGGCGTGCGATTTGCGCCCGGCGGAATACGCAAGGGTGCGGCCGGTTACGACATCTGTTTCCTGCACCCGAAGTCGAACGAGGAGTTCCCGATTGCCGGCGAGGGTGTTCTGATCGAGCTGGTGCAGGCGCCGCCCGAGGTGGTGGCCGCGCTTTCTTGATAGGGGCAAACCCCGTAAGGTCCTTGTAGGACGTCTCCCTATACTGAGCCGGGTAGTGGGCGCTTCAGTTCGGACCGATGGGGTCGATCTTGAATTGTGATCAGACCCAACCTACTTGATCGGGATCCGTCATGGGCATCATCCAACAGATTTTTGAACCCGGCGCATGGCTCATGCGCCGCCTGTCCCTGGCTGGCAAGCTGATCCTGCTGATCGTGGTCATGCTGCTGGCCTACGTTGCGATGGAGTGGGTCGGCCTCGTCACTGGCGTCTGCGCCTTGGGGGTCCTGATCTACCTGATGCTGGCCTTCTACTTCAGTTTCATGGCCGATCTGCGCCGGGTCATGCATTTCATGGAGCAGACGGCGCAGGGCAATCTGCGCGAGAAGGCCGAGATCCGCGGGAGCGATGAGCTCGGGGCCATGGCCCAGGCCATGCAGCGCATGGTGGCCAGTCTGTCCGGCATGGTGGCCAGCATACGCAGCAACTCGGCCCTGGTGGCCCATGCCGGCCAGAGCCTGGCCGCCGGCAACCGCGAACTGTCGGACCGCACCGAGCAGCAGGCCGCCAATCTGGAGCAGACTTCGGCCAGCGTGCAGGAGCTCTCCAGCACGGTGCAGGACAACGCGCGCACCATGCAGCAGGCCAGCATCCAGGCCGGCCAGGTGCGCGGCGTGGCCGACCAGGGCGCCCAGGGCATGGCGCAGGCCGTGCAGTCGGTCGAGGCGGTGCAGGGCAGCGCGCAACGCATGAACGAGATCATCGGGGTGATCGACAGTCTGGCTTTCCAGACCAACATCCTGGCGCTCAACGCCGCCGTGGAGGCTGCGCGTGCCGGCGAGGCCGGGCGTGGTTTTGCCGTGGTGGCAGTCGAGGTGCGCACCCTGGCGCAGCGCAGCGCCGAATCGGCCAAGGAGATCCGACAGCTCATCGGCGCCTCGTCCAGCCAGGTGGCGACCAGCGTGGAGCAGATCCACACGGCCGGCAGCAGCATCGGCGAAATCGTCACGGGGATCCGCGGTGTGGCCGAGAGCATGTCCAGCATCACGGTGTCCAGCGCCGAGCAGAGCAACTCGCTCAGCGAGATCACGGCCGCCATCCGCCAGCTCGACGAGATCACCCAGCGCAATGCGGCCATGGTGGAGCATGCCGTCGAACAGGCTGAAAAACTGGAACAGCGGGCCTCCACGCTGGCGCAGGCGGTGGAGGCTTTCCGTCTGCAGCAGGGCACGGCCGACGAGGCCCTGGCCCTGGTGCGGCGCGCGATTGTTTTCCGCCAGCAGACCACGCGCGAGGGTTTTGTGCGCGGGCTGACCGAGAAGCGGCAGGGCTTCCACGACCGCGACATGTACGTCTTTGCGCTGGACCGTGCCGGTCACTATATGGCCTTCGGCGGCAACCCGGCCAAGGTGGGCACGCGGGTGCAGGACATCCCGGGCATCGACGGCCAGGGTCTGCTGGAGGCCATCGTGGCGCAGGCCGAGCACGAGCCCGGCTGGGTGGAGTACGACATCACCAACCCGGCCACCGGTGCGGTGCAGACCAAGATGTCCTATGTGCAGCAGATCGACGATCTGTACGTCGGCTGCGGCGTTTACAAGAACCTCGTGGCGGCTTGATCAGGCCTGGCCGCCGCCTTCGCGGCGGGCCCGGGCGCGTGCCAGCGCGGCTTCGATCACGGCGCGTTTCCTGTCCAGCACGGCGGGGTCGGTGTGCAGCGAGTGCGCGGGCAGGTTGGCCAGCTTGGCCTGGGCTTTTTCTTCGAGGCGGACTTCGTTTTCCTGTTTTTCGCGTTGCAGGCGCAGCACGTGGAAGGTGTAGCGCCGGCGCGCGGTGTCGGCCTGCGGCTGCGACCAGGCGGCCCAGCCGCTGCGCTCGCCGCTGACGTTCTCCATCTCGATGCAGTCCACCGGGCAGACCGGGATGCACAGTTCGCAGCCGGTGCAGTGCGGTGCTATCACGGTGTGCATGCGCTTGTTGCCGCCCAGGATGGCGTCGGTGGGGCAGACCTTGAGGCACAGCGTGCAGCCTATGCACCAGTCCTCGTCGATCACGGCCACGGTCATCGGGCCTTCCAGGCCGAACGTGGGGTTCAGCGGCTGCACTGGCTGGCCTGTCAGGCGGGCCAGCCGGGCCACGCCTTCAGCGCCGCCGGGCGGGCATTGGTTGATAGAAGCCTCACCCGCCGCGATGGCCTGCGCATAAGCTGCACAGTCCGGGTAGCCACAGCGCGTGCACTGGGTCTGGGGCAGGGCGGCGAGGATCTGGGCAGCGGTGGCGGGCATGCCCGGATTATCCGGCCCGGGAGTCAGTTCACCGACTTCGCGGTTTTTTTGCCGCCGACCTTGGACGCCGTGTTGTGGGTCAGGATGAAGGCCTTGACCGCCGGGTAGACGATGTCGCGCCAGCGCCGGCCCGAGAAGATGCCGTAGTGGCCGGCCCCCTTGGCTTCCAGGTGTTGCTGGCGGGTCTTCGGCACGCCGCTGCAGATATCGTGCACGGCCTCGGTCTGGCCCGAGCCGGAGATGTCGTCGAGCTCGCCTTCGACGGAGAGCAGGGCGGTGGTCTTGATGTCCTGCGGCCGCACGCGTTCGACCTGGCCGTCCACACCCTTCACGTCCCAGTTACCCTGCACCAGGCTGAAGTCCTGGAACACCGTGCGTATGGTTTCCAGGTAGTAGTGCGCGTCCATGTCGAGCACGGCGTTGTA
>JAGWTL010000191.1 GCA_028869035.1 Burkholderiales bacterium
GGCGGCTTGATCTGGTACTTGTTCTGCACGATCAGCAGGTCGGGGAAGTTCAGGCTGGCCGCCTTGATGGCCACCCGCACCTGGCCGGGGCCGGGCTGTGGCGTGGGCAGTTCCTTCCATTCGAGCGCGTCGACCCCGGTGGGGTTGCTGCAAAGCCAGGCGTGCATGTCGGGTCTCCTGTATCAGTCGTCTGGCGGCCATGATACGGGCAGCTCCGGCGCGCTGCTTGTCCCTCGCGTGACGGAGATCAAGAGGCCCGCGCGGCCACCTACAATCACGAGCAGAGACCCATCGCATGAAGATCCTGCTTTCGAACGACGACGGCTACCAGGCACCCGGCATCGTGGCGCTGTACGAGGCCCTGCGGGACGTGGCCGAGGTGGAGGTGGTGGCCCCCGAACACAACAACAGCGCCAAGTCCAATGCCTTGACCCTGCATTCGCCGCTGTACGTGCACCGGGCGGCCAACGGTTTTCGCTACGTCAATGGCACGCCGGCCGATTGCGTGCACATTGCGCTTACCGGGCTGCTGGGCTACCGGCCCGACCTGGTGGTCTCGGGTATCAACAACGGCGCCAACATGGGCGACGACACCATCTACTCCGGCACCGTGGGCGCGGCCATGGAGGGTTATCTGTTCGGCATCCCGGCCATGGCCTTTTCCCAGACCGAGAAGGGCTGGAAGCATCTGGACGCCGCCGCGGCGCGCGCGCGCGAACTGGTGCAGCAGATGCTGGCGCACCGCCTGGTCGACAGCAAGCCCTGGCTGCTCAACGTCAATATCCCCTGCCTGCCGCTGGACGAGCTCAAGCCCCTGAGGGTGTGCCGCCTGGGGCGTCGGCACGCGGCCGAAGCGGTCATCACCCAGACCAGCCCGCGCGGCGACACCATGTACTGGATCGGCGCGGCCGGCCCGGCCATGGACGAGAGCGAGGGCACCGACTTTCACGCCACCTCTCAGGGCCATGTCGCGGTGACACCGCTCAAGGTCGATCTTTCCGACCATGAGCGTCTGGGCTACTGGGCGCAGTCCATGGCGCAGCTCGGCGCCGGGGGGGCGGCGTGAATGCGCGTCCGCGTCCCGGTTTCCCGGCGCGGCTGGACCGGCCGGCCGACGCCGTGGCACGTCCTGCCGCGGCGGCGGCACCGCGCAGCGCCCCCGCCGCCACGACGGCCTTGCAGCGCACCTTGCGCACGGCCCCGGTACCGCAGGGCCTGGGCCTGGATTCCCGGACCGTGCGTCTGGCCATGGTGCACAAGCTGGCGGTGCAGGGCGTCAAGGATGCGCGGGTGCTCGACGCCATGGGGCGCGTAGAGCGGCACCGTTTCGTCGACACGGCGCTGGCCACGCAGGCCTATGAAGACACCAGCCTGCCCATCGGCCTGGGCCAGACCATCTCCAAGCCCAATGTGGTGGCGCGCATGATCGAGCTGCTGCTGGCCGGGCGCACGGAGCCCATGGGGCGCGTGCTGGAGATCGGTACGGGTTGCGGCTACCAGGCCGCCGTGCTGAGCCTGCTGGTGAACGAGGTCTACAGCATCGAGCGCCTGCGCGGCCTGCACGACAAGGCGCGCCAGAACCTGCGCCTGCTGCGCTTGCCCAATGTGCATCTGCTGTTTGGCGACGGCATGACGGGTTTTGCACAAGGCGCGCCCTACGCCGGCATCATCGCGGCGGCGGGGGGCGAAGCCGTGCCGACGGCCTGGACGGAGCAGCTCGCGGTGGGCGGGCGCCTGGTGGCGCCGGTGGCGCGGACTGCCGGGGGCCCCCAGGCCCTGCTGGTGGTCGACAAGACTCCAGCCGGCTTGCAGAACACTCTGCTTGAGGCGGTGCACTTTGTCCCTCTAAAATCGGGCATCGCATGAAGGAAACAGCTATGACGGTTTATTCGCGACGGGCAGGGATGACGGGCTGGCTGCTGGCGGCCGCGCTGGGGCTGGCGGCCTGCGGCACGGGCCCGAGCAGCGCGCCGGTGGAGGACAGGCGCACCAGCATCTCCCGGCCGGTCATGGATCCGAACACCACGGCCGTGAAACAACCCCCGGGTTTCGAGAACGCCGGCAAGGTCGGCTACTACACCGTCAAGCCCGGCGAGACGCTGATACGCATCGGGCTCGAAACCGGGCAGAACTGGAAAGACATCGCAGCCTGGAACAACCTGGAGCAACCCAATCAGATCAGTGTGGGCCAGGTGCTGCGCGTGACCCCGCCCGTCGTGGCTGCCACGGAGAGCAATGGTGTCGTGACCCGGCCCATCGGTTCTGGGAGCATCGCCTCCACCCAGGTGTCGCCGGGTCAGAGCTCCAGCGCGGCGGCGCGGCCGGGCGCCGCAACTCCTGCCGCGGCCGAGCCTGCGGCTGCCGCCGAATCCGGCCTGAGCTGGATCTGGCCGGTGCCCGGCCCGGTGCTGGCGGGTTTCGACGAGGTAAAGAACAAGGGGCTGGACCTGGGTGGCGCGGCCGGTGAGCCGGTGCTGGCCGCCGCCGAGGGCAAGGTGGTCTATGTCGGTGCCGGCCTGCGCGGCTACGGCAACCTCATCATCCTCAAGCACAACAACACCTACCTGACCGCCTATGCGCATAACAGGATGCTGCTGGTCAAGGAGGATCAGGCGGTGCGCAAAGGCCAGAAGATCGCCGAGATGGGCAACAGCGATGCCGACCGCGTGAAGCTGCACTTCGAGGTGCGACGCCAGGGCAAGCCGGTCGATCCGCTCAAGTACCTGCCACCTCGCTAGCGCGATTGGCAGCCGTGAGGTACAGCCATGCCCAGACGCTCCCTCCAAGGCAATGACGACAAGCGCTCCGCGGCGCTGTCTGAGGGCAGTGCGGCGCGCTCCGTGGACGACGGCGGGCCCGATATCCCTGCGCCGATCGTGGCCGAACTGGCCGCCGACTCCGGCGATGCGCTGACTTCCTATTTGCGTCATATCCGGCGCACCGAACTCTTCACCCCCGTGCAGGAGTACGAGACGGCCCTGCGCGCACGCGCCGGCGACTTTGCCGCGCGCCAGAGCATGATCGAGCACAACCTGCGGCTGGTGGTCAGCATCGCCAAGCTCTACCTGGGGCGTGGTGTGCCGCTGTCGGACCTGATCGAGGAGGGCAACCTCGGGCTCATGCACGCCATCGAGAAGTTCGAGCCGGAGCGGGGTTTCCGTTTTTCCACCTACGCCACCTGGTGGATACGCCAGGCGGTGGAGCGTGCGCTGATGCAGCAGGGGCGGGTGATCCGCCTGCCCGTCAACGTGGTGCGCGAGCTGCAGCAGGTGCTGCGCGCGCGTCGCGAGCTCGAGAATGACGCGGTTTTCGTGGCGAGGCGACCGGACGGTGTGCGCGTCGAGGATGTGGCCCATTTCCTGGGGCGCGATATCCACGAGGTGGCCGAATTGCTGGCCCTGGCCGAGACGCCGCGCTCGCTGGACGCCACACTGGAGCGCAACGAGGGCGAGCAGACCCTGGGCGAGACCGTGGTGGACGAACTGGCCATCGACCCGAGCGGCGTCACCCAGGCGCACGAAGTGGAGCGCCTGCTGGACGACTGGCTGCTGGGCCTGTCGGCGCGCGAGCGCGAGGTGCTGGAGGGGCGCTTCGGCCTGCGCGACCGCGAGCCCGAGACCCTGGACGTGCTGAGCCAGCGCCTGGGCCTGACGCGCGAGCGTGTGCGCCAGGTTCAGAACGAGGCCCTGTTCAAGCTCAAGCGCCACCTGGCGCGCCGCGGCATCACGCGCGAGGCGCTGCTGTGATTCTGCTCCGGTAACATCTCCGCATGATCTCTCCCGTTCTTGTTTTCGACATCGAATCCATACCCGACATCGCGGGTCTGCGCGCCTTGCGCGACATGCCGGCCGACAGCACGGACGAGCAGGTCTACGCGGCCTGGCTGGCCGAGCGCAAGGAAAAGGGGCAGAGCGATTTCATGCCCCTGCACCTGCAGCGCATCCTGGTGATCAGTGCTGTGTTTCGCAACGCCGAGGGCCTGCGCATCCACTCCTTTGTGGACCGTGACGGCAAGAGCGAGGGCAAGGTCATCCAGACCTTCTTCAATACCCTGGAAAAACACGTGCCCCAGCTGGTGAGCTGGAACGGCGGGGGCTTCGACCTGCCGGTGCTGCATTACCGCGGCCTGCAGCACGGCGTCGTGGCCGACAAGTACTGGGACCAGGGCGAGGACGACCGCGACTTCAAGTGGAACAACTACATCGGCCGCTACCACATGCGCCACCTGGACCTGATGGACCTGCTGGCCTTGTACCAACCCAAGAACAACGCGCCGCTGGACGCCATGGCCAAGCTCTGCGGCTTTCCCGGCAAGCTGGGCATGGACGGCTCGGCGGTCTATCCGGCTTACCTGGAAGGCAAGCTGGAGGACATCCGCCGTTACTGCGAGACGGACGTGATGAACACCTACCTGCTCTACTGCCGCTTCCAGAAGATGCGTGGTGGTCTGCTGGAAGCCGAGTACGGCCGGGAGATCACGCTGATCAGGGAGACGCTGGACAATCTGGCGCCTGCCGAACCGCATTGGGACGAGTACCTGAAGGCCTGGGCCTAGGGGCGGGCGACCCGCTCAGGCGTCGTCGGCGCTGTATTCCCGCGTGGTGCGCGAGATGGCGGTGTCGACACTTGACAGCCAGTCCAGAAGCGTCTGTTCGGTGGTCTGATCTCCTTCGGTGCGCCACTGCCGTCGGACCTGGCGCGCCAGGGCGCGCAGTTGCCAGGCGGCTTCGCTGGCCAGCAGCGTCAGCTCGGCCTGGAGGTACGGATCCAGTGACTCCTTGCCCAGTTGCTCCAGCTGTTCCGGGGCGGTGCCGGCCTGGGCCAGATTGCGCGACAGCTTCAAAGCCTGGGCTGCAATCGGTCGCAGGTTATTTTTCTGCTCCTGCGGCATTTGTGCGGAGGTAATCCGGTCCTCGGGCCAGGCGCCCAGCACCCGCTCAATTTCCAGCAGGCAGGAGATGGGATCGTCCAGCAGGGTGATCGAGTCGACCGATGCTTCCTGCGGCCGGAGCAGCGCGAGGATCTTTTCCGACAGCTTGGCGTCATACCGATGGGTGTTCATGCGCAAGAGGATGGACAGGCGCAGTTCAGGAATCTCGCGGCCAGGGGCGAAAGCGCCGGTCACGAGCTCGGTCAGCGCCATGAGCTTGCCGCAAGGGCTGAGACCGTCTTCGCGCAAGTTGCGCGGGTAGCCGGAGCCGTCCAGGAACTCATGGTGTTCCATCACGGCCTGGACCACCTCCCGGGGGTACTCCTTGTGCCGTTCGATGAGGGCGCTGGACACCATCGGATGCGAGACAAGCTGACGGTGCTGGCTGCGATTGATACCACTCTTGTACTCCAGCAATCGGGGGTCCAGATGCAGCATACCGATGTCGTGCAGCAGCCCTGCCGTGGCCGCGATCCGGAGTTGCAGGCGGGACATGCCGCTGACCGCCGCCAGCCAGGAGGCAGTGAGCGTGGTGCTCAGCAGATGCTGGTAAAGGGTCGGCCGTATGTCCTTGGCCATCGTGAGCTGGAAGGCAATAGGGTCGGGCAGGTGGATGCGCTCGACGCCATCGAGGAGGATGTCCCGCGTTTCGCGGTCCTCCAGCATCCGGCCGAAAAAGGGCGTCTGGCTGGCAAGGTCCTCGATGCCTTTGCGCAGTGCGTGGCCGTTCACCGCGGGCTGGCTCGAGACGGAGTCCTCGATGGGCGCCGACAGCCGGTGCTCCATCAGGCGATCGTACAAACCCGGGTGCATGGCTACACCCTGGTCGATGATCTTGACCCCCTTGGCGTTGTAGATGGGTTGCGTGGTCAAGACTTGCCGCACGCTGCCGAATTCGGTGACAGCCTGGGTGAAGTACTGGGTGTCGGTAGCAGTCTGCACGAGGGATTTCCGGGAGATGTATGTACATGGTAGCGCCGGAACGGGAGAGCTTCTGCCGGGCTCGTGGACAATACGCACATGCCTGATGAAATCGCGAAAAATTCACCACTTCCCCCGGACCACCTGCTGATCGAGTCCCTCGACATCGAAGCCCAG
>JAGWTL010000192.1 GCA_028869035.1 Burkholderiales bacterium
GCCGGGATTCCCGGCCTCGGTGCTCGGACTCTAGGGTCAAGCCGGCTGCGGCTGGAGTTCCTCGGGTATTACTTAAGGGTTAGCCCTATTTTTTTCGCAATGTGGCATTGAATCCGCCATATAATTTTCCGCTAAGCAAGCTTTGTGTAAGCGAGCCTGCTTGGTCAGTGCGGTTCACCGCGCTGGCAACTTCCGGAAATTGTCTTCAACTTTTTACTAGATATATCAACATGAACAAGACTCTCGTTCTGGCCGCCGTGATCGCCGCCGCTGCCCTGGCCGCTTGCGGCAAGAAGGAAGAAGCCGCTGCTCCGGCCGCTGCTCCCGCTGCTGCTGCCCCCGCTGCCGCTCCGGCTCCGGCCGCCGACGCTTCGGCTCCCGCTGCTGCTCCGGCCGCTGCTGCCGCTCCCGCTGCCGAGCCGGCCAAGAAGTAATTCTTGCCCTGCCAGTAAAAAAGCCACCGCGAGGTGGCTTTTTTTACGTCCGTGTACAGGCTCTCAGCGCAGATCGTCGGTGATGACCTGCAGGATGCGCCGGGCGTTGTCAGACACTTCGGGCGCACCTTCGGCATTGAGCACGGCCACCGTGCTGCTCTCGCCCTGGCCGCTGACCGTGATGCGGTACTTCTGAGGAACCTTGTCCTTGGGCGTGCTGCTGAACATGCGTGCGAAGAAGCCGGGCTCTTCCTCGCCGGGCTTCTTGGGTTCCACGTAGCGCACGAAATAAACCCCCTGGCTGCGATCGCGGTCCTCGACGGTAAAGCCGGTGCGGTCCAGCGTCAGGCCCACACGGCGCCAGGCGCGGTCGAAACCTTCGCTGACCAGCACCACGGGCTGACCGTCGCGTGTGTCCAGGCGGGAGGTGCGGCGGGGCGCCACGGCGGCCTGTTGATCGGCTTGCTGGCTGGGCGCCCCGAGCTTGATCATCAGACGGCGCAGCATCTCCACTTCCATCTCGGGGTCGGGAGCGCGCGGCTGCCAGACGAGTTTTTCCTTGGACGCGTCTGTGTAGACTTCTTCCAGACCGCGCTGGCTGATGTAGATATCGGTGCCGCCAGCGGCATTGCGTTCCAGTCGTGTGCGGTACTTGTCCAGCATATTGGTGGAGAACAGGGCGCCGACGATCTTGCCCAGTGTGCGGCGCATGAAGTCCTGCGGCAGCTTGGCGCGGTTCTCGGCCCAGTCGGTTTCCATGATGCCCAGCTGGGCCTGTTCCGTGATCAGGGTCATGCCGGTCTCCTGCCAGAACTCCTTGACCACGGGCCAGAGTTTCTCGGCGGGCTGGTCCACCACAAGCCAGCGCTGGCCACCAACGCCATCGATGCGCATGCCGGGGTAGGCCGCGACCGCAATGGCATTGGCCGCGGTGCCTTGTGTGGCGTTCTGGTAACCGGAGGCGCTGACCGTGCTGCCCGGTATGACGTAGCGCGTGTCACGCGGCAGTTGGGTCAGATCGGGCGGGATGGACAGCGAGGGCGCCTTGGTGGCGGCCTTGTAGTCGACCTTGTCGCCGTCCAGTGTGGAGCAGGCGACCAGCGCCAGCGGCAGGCCCAGCAGGGCCAGTTTCAAAACAAGCTTCACCGGCAATTTCCTTGGGGAACAGTTGGGGTTAGGGCCTGTTCGCACTCATTTCTCAAGTGCGAACGAGGTGAAAACAGCGCCAATCTAGGCGCGCGACGACGCCCAGGCTGGCCGCCTGGGCTAGGAGTGCAACAACGAGTGGCGCTGTTTTTACCTCGTTCCCTACGGGTTGCGGCCAAAAAAGCCATGCGGGGTGTTGCGCGGACTGTGGCCGGGGGATGACCCCGGCGGCGTCCACGCGCCTAGCGCATGACTTTTTTGATCCGCAACGCATCTTGAGAAATGAGTGTGAACAGGCCCTAGATCAGGCCGGTCGCGCGCAGCGCCGCCTCGACCGCGGGCTGGTTGGCCGCCGTCAGCGGCGTCATGGGCAGGCGCAGCGTGCCGCCGCAGCGGCCCATGCGTTGCATGGCCCACTTGACCGGGATGGGGTTGGGTTCGACGAAGAGATGCTTGTGCAGGGGCATGAGCTTGAACTGGATCTCCATCGCGCGCTTCACATCGCCGGCCATGGCCGCCACGCACAGCTCATGCATCTGGCGCGGGGCCACATTGGCCGTCACGCTGATATTGCCGTGGCCGCCGCAGAGCATCAGGGCCACGGCGGTCGGATCGTCGCCCGAGTAGATGGCGAAGCTCTTGGGGACATCACGGATCAGCCACTGCGCGCGCTCGATATTGCCCGTGGCTTCCTTGATGCCGACGATGCCCGGCACCTGGGTCAGGCGCAGCACGGTGTCGTGCGCCATATCGGCCACGGTGCGGCCGGGCACGTTGTACAGCACCATGGGCAGCTCACCGACGGCTTCGGCGATGGCCTTGAAGTGCAGGTACTGGCCTTCCTGCGTGGGCTTGTTGTAGTAGGGCACGACCTGCAGCTGGCAGTCGGCACCGACCTTCTTCGCAAATTTAGCCAGCTCGATGGCCTCGGCGGTGGAGTTGGCGCCGCAGCCGGCCATGATGGGCACCCGGCCCTTGGCCTGTTCGACCGAGACACGGATGATTTCGCAGTGCTCGTCCACGTTGACCGTGGGCGATTCGCCCGTGGTGCCGACCACGCCGATGCAGTCCGTGCCTTCGGCGATGTGCCAGTCGATCAGTTTGCGCAGGGTGGGGTAGTCGACGCTACCGTCCTCGTGCAGGGGGGTGACGAGGGCGACGATGCTGCCGGTGATCTGGCGATGGGAGGAGGTCATGTCCGCAGAGAGTTAAGTTCAGGCCGAAGAGGCATTCTACCGAGGGTGGGCACCGGCTTTGAGGGGCCGGGGCTCAGAGTGGATAACGCGCCGGCGCGCCGTGCGTGGACAGACCGGTCTCGCGCACGGCCGCGATGCGTTGCACATAACGCTGTGGCGCGGCCAGATACCCGTCTTCATAGGCCACGACGCGCAGGGTGCGGCAGACCTCCAGCAGTTCGCCGGGGCGCAGCAGGAAATCCGGGCGCGAGGGTTTGCCCACGGTTTCGTTGCCAGCGGTAAAGGTTTCGTAAATCAGCACACCGCCCGGTGCCAGGCTCTGCAGCAGCACCGGGAACAGGGCGCGCCACAGGTAGTGGGTGACCACCACGGCGTCGAAGGTCTGGGGCTGGCCGTCCTGCAGCAGAGGCCAGGGGCCGTTCTCGATATCGGCCTGCAGCACCGTGCCCAGGGACGCCACGGCCGTGATCGCCTCGGGTGAACGGTCCACGCCGGTCACCGGGTGGCCGTGCCCAGCGAACCAGCGCAGGTGGCGGCCGTGGCCGCAGGCCACGTCCAGCACGCTGCCGCCCGCACGGACCAGATGCGACCAGCGCTGGACCCAGGCCGAAGGCGCCTCCGTGCCGTGCACGGCGCTCGCGGTCATCGCGGCTTGACCTCGTCCTTGAGCGCGGCCAGGGCCATGTGTTCCACCAGACCGGGGGCCAGCAGCTTGAGGTAACGACCCAGCTTGCCCTGGGTGCTCATCACGACCTCGCGCTGGCGGCGTGCCATGCCATCGAGGATGAGGCGGGCGCAGACCTCGACCGGCATGGCGTCATCCTCCTTCAGGCCGCTGGAGCCGGCGGCGACACCGGCCGCGTTCAGTCCGCGGTAGCGGATCCGGGTGGCCACCACGCCGGGGTAGGCCGTGGTCACGGCCACACCGGCGGGTTTGAGTTCGGCACGCAGGGCTTCGAAAAAGCCGGTCATGGCGAATTTGCTGGCGCTGTAGGCCGTGCGTCCCGGCACACCCACCAGGCCGGCCAGGGAAGAGACGGCCACCACCTGGCCGCGGCTGGCCTTGAGGTGGGGCAGGGCGGCGTGCGTGCACCAGACGCTGCCCCAGAGGTTCACGCGCATCAGGTCTTCGTACCATCCCAGGTCTTCGGGCTGGACCTGTTCGAACAGGGCCTGGGCCGAGACGCCGGCGTTGTTGACGAGGGCGTCGAGCCAGCCGAAGCGTTCCACGCTGCGCTCGATCAGGGCGCGGCACTGGGACGGGTCGGTCACATCGGTCGGCACGACCAGCACCTCGCTGCCGTGGCTGCGGCACGCTCTGGCCACGTCCTCGAGCTGGGCTTCCTTGCGCGCGGCCAGCGCCAGGCCGGCTTCGGCGCCGTGCCGCTGCGCCAGCTGACGCGCCATTTCAGCGCCGATGCCGTCGGACGCGCCGGTGATGATGATGGTCTTCATGGTCATGGCAGGCAGTGTGCCACGCGGTCATGTCCGGCGGATGCAGGATATCCCTAGAAGCAGGACCAGAGCTGGTCGGCCAGGGTCAGCAGGAAGTCCGGGCGCGTGTAAAGCGCGAACACGGCCAGCAGCAGACCCAGGGCGGCCCCCCAGGCCAGCAACTGGCGCGGCAGCTTTTTCATGCTGTCTGGGGCTGGCGCCGGATCGCGGCCTCGCGCACCGGCAGGTTGACCAGGGCGGCCGCAATGCCCAGGCCGATGGCGATGTACCAGACGATGTCGTAGCTGCCGGTCTTGTCGTAGAGGTAGCCGCCCAGCCAGACGCCCATGAAGGAGCCGACCTGGTGGCTGAAGAAGACAAAACCGCCGAGCATCGAGAGATGGGCCACGCCGAAGATCTGGGCCACGATGGCATTGGTGGGCGGTACGGTGGAGAGCCACAGCACCCCCATGACGGCCGAGAAGATGTAGACGCTCGTGGGGGTGAGCGGCACCAGCAGGAAGACCGTGATGGCGATGGAGCGGGCGAAGTAGATGAAGGCCAGGATGTTCTTCTTGGCCAGGCGCTGGCCCAGGGCGCCGGCGATGTAGGTGCCGAAGACGTTGAAGAGGCCGATCAGCGCCAGCGAGTAACTGGCCACCTGGGGCGAAAGGCCGTGGTCCTTGAGGTAGCTGGGCATGTGCACGCCGATGAAGACCACCTGGAAGCCGCAGACGAAATAACCGGCCATCAGCAGCTGGAAGCTCGGATAAGCGAAGGCCTCGCGCAGGGCCTGCAGGATGGACTGCTCGCGTTTGGGCGCCGTGCCGGCGGCGAAGCTGGGTTCGTGCAGGCCCCAGGCAAGCGGGATGATGAGCAAGGCTGCCATGCCCAGCGCCATCAGCGCCTGTTGCCAGCCCAGGCTGCTGATGAGCCAGCCTTCGGTGGGCACCATGAGGAACTGGCCGAAGGAGCCGGCCGCCGCGGCCACGCCCATGGCCCAGGAGCGTTTGTCCAGGCTCACATTGCGCCCGATCACACCGTAGATCACCGCATAGGTGGTGCCGGCCTGGGCCACGCCGATCAGCACGCCGCAGCTCAGCGCGAAGAGCAGGGGCGTGGGCGCGTTGGCCATGCCGATCAGGCCCAGGGCGTAGAGGATGGCGCCGCCGACGATGACCTTGAAGGCGCCGAACTTGTCGGCCAGCATCCCGGCGAAGATGCCGGCCAGGCCCCAGGTCAGGTTCTGGATGGCCATGGCCAGGGCGAAGGTCTCGCGGGTCCAGCCCTGGGTCTGGGTCACAGGCTGCAGCCAGAGGCCGAAGCCGTGGCGTATGCCCATGGAGAGGGTCACGATGGCGGCGCCGCAGATCAGGACCTGGGCCATGGAAAGTGTCTTTGGGCTGGAGGTGCTCATCGCCGAACTGTAGCCAATTCGCCCCTGGTCTGCCGGGCATGGGCAAGTTGTAACTGTATTTTTATACAGCTGTCTGGGCGACTGGGTCTACAATTCCGCGCCATGGCTGTCAAACCCACCCCCGAATATTCCGAAGGCTCCATCCGCGTCCTCAAAGGGCTGGAGCCGGTCAAGCAGCGCCCGGGCATGTACACCCGGACCGACAACCCGCTGCACATCATCCAGGAAGTGCTGGACAACGCAGCCGACGAGGCCCTGGCCGGCCACGGCAAGAAGATCGCCGTGACCCTGCACGCCGATGGCTCGGTCAGCGTCGAGGACGACGGCCGCGGCATCCCCTTCGGCCTGCACCCCGAAGAGAAGGCGCCGGTGA
>JAGWTL010000193.1 GCA_028869035.1 Burkholderiales bacterium
CGCGCCTCCTTGTAGAACTTGATGGCCCCAAACAGATTGTTCAGATCGGTGATGGCCAGCGCCGGCTGGCGGTCCGCCGCCGCGGCCTTGACGATGTCCTCGATGCGGACGGTGCCGTCGACGACGGAAAACTCGGTGTGCAGGCGCAGATGGGCAAACATGGGATCCATTGTAGTTTTCCGGACCGGACCAGCCACCGCTGGAAACCCCTCTGTCTTTTAAAATCGAGGCGTGAACGACATCCTCAACATCTCCGCCTACAAATTCGTCCCCCTGCCCGACGCCCATGCGCTGCGAGACCGCCTGCACGAACAGGCCGAAGCCCTGGATCTCAAGGGCACGGTGCTGCTGGCCGAGGAAGGCATCAACCTCTTCCTCGCGGGGCCGGGCGAGGCCGTGCGCACGTTCATGGCGCAACTGCGTCAGGATCCACGCCTGGCCGACCTCACGCCGAAGGAAAGCTGGTCGGCACGCCAGCCCTTTCGCAAGATGCTGGTCAAGGTCAAGCGCGAGATCATCCGCATGAACCACCCGACCATTCGCCCGGCCCAGGGGCGTGCGCCGGCCGTGGCGGCCGCCACCGTCAAACGCTGGCTGGACCAGGGGCATGACGACGCGGGCCGGCCCGTGGTGACGCTGGACACGCGCAATGCCTTCGAAGTCGATCACGGCACCTTCGAAGGCGCCATCGACTGGCGCATCCAAAAGTTCTCGGACTTCCCTGCTGCCCTGAAGGGCCACCGGGCGGAACTCCAGGACAAAACCGTGGTGAGCTTCTGCACCGGCGGCATCCGCTGCGAAAAGGCCGCCCTGCTCATGCAGGAGGCCGGGCTGGACCATGTCTACCAGCTCGAGGGCGGCATCCTGAAATACTTCGAGGAAACGGGCGGCGCCCATTACCGCGGCAGCTGTTTTGTCTTCGACGAACGCGAAGCCCTGGGCAGTGACCTGAACGCCCTCAAACAGTGACATATTCATCGCACTCCGGGTCCCTGCATGTGGGAATCCTGGGCTTGGCTTACCATGGGGGTAGCACCTACCCTTCCCCATGCGTATGCTGCGTGTCGACTCCACCGCATCCAGGTCTGCCGGCGCCCTGTCTTCAGGGCAGCGCCGCCGCCTGCTGGCCGGCGCGCTGCTGCCCTGGGTCCTGGGCGCCTGCGGTGACCGAAAGGAGCCGATGCGGCTGGTGGGCCAGCCCTGGCCCGCCTACGAACCCATGTTCCTGGCGCGCACACTGGGCTATATGCCCCCCGGTGTCGAATTGCAGGAGTCCAACACCGGGCAGGAATCGATTCAGCTCATCTACGACGGCCGGGTGGACGGTGTCATGCTCACACTGGACGAAGTCCTGCGCTTGCGCGACCAGGGCGTTGCCTTGCAGATCGTGCTGGTCTTTGATGTCTCGCGCGGCGCCGACATGCTGCTGGCCCGCCCCGGCATGCGCGACCTGGCGGCCTTGCGCAACCAGCGTGTGGGCGTGGAGGACTCGACCCTGGGCGCCCTGATGCTGACGCTGATCCTGGAGAAGGCCGGACTGCAACGCAAGGATGTCTCGGTACAGCCCATCCCCTACGACGAACACGAGACCGCCTGGGACCGCAACTACATCGATGCCCTCATCACCTACGAACCCCTGGCCGGAAGGCTGCTTGCGCGCGGTGCGCGCCTCCTGCTGAGCACACGCCAGCTGCCCGACACCATCTTCGACGTGCTGGCCATGCGCAGTGAGGTGCTGGACCGCCACGCGGACGGGCTGCGCGCCTGCCTGGCGGCGTACTTCAAGGCCCTGACCTACCTGCGGCAAAACCCCTGGGACGTCGCCTACCGCGTGGCCCCGCGGCTGCAGGTCAGCGCCGAAGGCCTGATCGACTCGCTGCGCGGACTGGAACTTCCGGACCGCATCGGCAATCTGAGTTATCTCGCGGGGACGGACAGTGCCCTGCTGAAAGCGGTCCACCGGCTCTCGCCCATCCTGCAGCAGGCCGGTCTGCTGCAGAAACCCGTCAACACCGAGCGGCTGCTGTCCAGCCTCTACCTGCCCACGTCATGACACCACGTCCGCACCCGTCTGTCTGGTGGAGCGCCCCGATCGCTCTGCTGCTGGCTGCGCAGACGGTCTGGTCGCAGGAGGCCGTCGTCAACGTGGGCGTGCTGTCCTTCCGCCCCAAGGCCATGGCCGAAGCCCGGTGGCGTCCGCTGGCCGATTACCTCAACCGCAGCGTGCCCGAGGTTCGCTTCGTGCTGCGCGTCTACAGCTACCCGGAGCAGCAGCAAGCCATACGCCAGCAGTCCGTGGACCTGCTCATCACCCAGCCCGCCGAGTACGTGCGCCTGGTGCACGAGAACGGCCTGTCCTCGCCCCTGGCCACCCTGATCGAACTCGATCAGGGCCGCCCGGTGCGGGCCATGGGCGGGGTGATCCTGACCCGCAGCGACCGCCCGGACCTCATGGAACTGCGCGACCTGCAGAACAAGCGCATCGCCGTGCCCAACCGGATGTCTTTCGGCGCCTTCCAGCTCCAGGCCGCCGAGCTGGCGCGTGCCGGGGTCAGGTCCCTGGAATACCTGGAGACCGGTGCACCGCAGGACCTGACCGTGCAGGCCGTGGTGGACCGCCACGCCGACGCGGCCTACGTGCGCACCGGCCTGATCGAAAACATGGCGCGCGAAGGCCAGCTCGACCTGCGCCAGGTCAAGGTTCTGAACGCGCAGGGCTACCCGGGCTACCCCTTTGCCCTCTCCACCCGCCTCTACCCGCAGTGGCCGGTGGTGGCCATGCCGCATCTGGGCGAGGGCATCTCCGTGCGTGTGGCCGGGGCGTTGCTCTCGCTGCCGCACGGCAGCGACCTGGCGCGTCGCATGGGGCTGCACGGTTTTGTCACCCCGGCCGACTACGAACCGGTGCGCACCCTGATGCGTGAAATGCGCCTTCCGCCTTTCGACCGGCCCCAGCCGGTCAACTGGTCCGACATCTGGCACCAGTACCGCCTGCTGATCGCCAGCGCCACGCTGACCCTGCTGCTCATGCTGCTCATGGCGCTGCGCGAGACCTGGTTGCGCCAGCGCATGGCCTCTTTCAGCAACGCCATGGGCGAAGGCATGTTCGTGCTCGATCGCCATGGCATCGTCACCTACGTCAATCGCGCCGCCTGCCGCCTGCTGGGTTACCAGCGCGAGGCCCTGCTGGGCCGGCGGCTGCTGCCCATGATCGTCTCACCCCAGCCTCCGGGCGCGAACCCCCTGCTCGATCCGCAGCGCTGGCAACAGCCGTACGAAGGCGAAAACCTTTTCGTCAACGCCAGCGGCAAGTCCTTCCCGGTGGAAGTCAGCAGCCGGCCGATGCGCCGCAATGAGCGTTTCGTGCACAGCGTGACCGTTTTCTCCGACATCTCCGAGCGCAAGGCCCACAGCGAGCACATCTACCAGCTGGCCTACCACGACGCCCTCACGGGCCTGCCCAACCGCCGCCTGCTGTTCGAGCGCCTGCAGGAAGAGCTCGGGCGCCACAACGGCAGCAGCCGTGGCGCCCTGCTGTTCTCCGACCTGGACCACTTCAAGCAGCTCAACGACACGCTGGGCCACAAGGTCGGCGACGCGCTGCTGCAGGCCGTGGCCGGGCGCATGCTGCGCATCGTCGGCGAGCAGGGGCTGGTCGCACACACCGGCGGCGATGAGTTCGCGGTCTTGCTGGAACGGCTCGACGCCGACCCCGAACGCGCCGGCCAGCAGGCGCGCGAGCTGGCCGAAAAACTGCGCCACAGCATGCGCGAGCCCTTCGGCATCGGCAGCCAGTATCACCAGATGTCGGTCAGCATCGGCGTGGCGCTGTTCGACGGCCCGGACACCGGTGCGGATGAGTTGCTCAAGCGCGCCGACATGGCCATGTACCAGGCCAAGGCCGTTGGACGCAATGCCATCCGTTTCTTCGACCACGAGATCGCCGTGCAGCTCAGCCAGCGCGTGGCCCTGGAGGCAGACCTGTACCAGGCCCTGGCCCAGCACCAGTTCCGCGTGTTTTACCAGCCGCAGTTCGACAGCGCAGGCCGCATGGTGGGCGCCGAAGCCCTGGTGCGCTGGTTGCATCCCGAGCGCGGCCTGGTCATGCCGGGACAGTTCATCGCCCTGGCCGAGGAAACCGGACTGATCCTGCCGCTGGGCCAGTGGGTGCTGGAGCAGGTCTGCCATCAGATCAAGCGCTGGCGCGGCCAGCCGGTGCTCGGCGAGCTGGTGATCTCGGTCAACCTGTGCGCGCACCAGATCCTGCAGGCCAATTTCGTGGAAAGCGTGACCTCGGTGCTCATGGCTACCGGCGCCGATGCCAGCCGGCTGCAGCTGGAACTGACCGAAAGCGTGCTGGCGCACAGCATCGACGACGCCAGCGACAAGATGCGCCGGCTGGTGGCGCTGGGTGTGCAGTTCGCGCTCGACGATTTCGGCACCGGTTATTCCTCGCTGAGCTACCTCAAGCGCCTGCCCATCCAGCAGCTCAAGATCGACGCCTCCTTCGTGCGCGATTTGCAGACCGACCCCAACGACGTCGCCATCACCCAGACCATCATCGCCCTGGGCCAGAGCCTGGGCCTGGAGGTGATTGCCGAAGGCGTGGAAAACGGGGCCCAGCGCGACATCCTGCAGCAGCAGGGCTGCCGCCTGTTCCAGGGTTATTTCTACGCCCGGCCCCAGGCGCTCGAAGATCTGGTCGCCCTGGTGCACAAGCTGCACCCGGAGGCCCTGGCGGCTCCTCGCTGATCAGGGCAGGAAGCGCCGCTCGGGCAGGGGAATGAACTCGGTCTCGCCCGGCACCTGACCCAGGCGCTGCGCCTCCCAGGCCTCGGCGGCCTCGACGATGCGCTCCTTGCGGCTGGAGACGAAGTTCCACCACATGTGGCGCGGGCCATCCAGGGGCGCACCGCCAATCACCACCAGGCGCGCACCGCGTGCGCCCGCGGCGATGCGCAGTGTCTCGCCGGTGCCCGGCACGGCCATCTGGCGCCCCGACAGCGTCGCGCCCCCGAGCTGCAAGTCCTCGTCCACGGCGTAGACCGCGCGCTCTTCATACAGGGGCGGCAGTTCGAACACGCCGCCCGCAGGCAACTGCACGTCGAGGTAGAGCGTTGGCCTACAGACCCGGACCGGGGAACGCTGGCCCCAGGCTTCGCCGATCAACACACGCACAGTGGCGTCACCCACGCTCAACTGCGGGATGACACGGGCCGGCGTGTGGACGAAGCTGGGCTCATCCTCTTCGTGTTCGCGCGGCAGCGCGGCCCAGAGTTGCAGGCCATGCAGGCCGTAGCTCTGCTCAAGCAGGTCCTCGGGCTTGCGCTCGGAGTGCACGATGCCGCGCCCGGCTGTCATCCAGTTGATGGCGCCGGGCTCGATGCGCTGCAAGGAGCCCACACTGTCGCGGTGCATCTGCGCACCTTCGAAAAGATAGGTGACGGTCGCCAAGCCGATATGCGGGTGCGGCCGCACATCGTGCTCACGCCCCGGTGTCTCCGTCACCGGACCGAAGTGGTCGAAGAAGACAAAAGAGCCGACGGCGCGTTGCGTCGCGGCCGGCAGCAGGCGCCGCACCAGGAAGCCGCCGCCCAGGTCCTTCTGGTAACCGGTCAGGATGTGCAGTGGCAAATTCATGGCGCGGCGCTCCTGGGCCCAATGTATCAGCCGCGCATCCTGGCCGCGACAGTGGCCACGCGCTGACCAAACAGGCGCGCCGTTTCCAGATCGCCCGCTTCCATCTTCTCGGCCGCAGCGTCGGAGGCCGTCTGCCCCATCAGGCCGGCATTGGCGGCGAGGTAGTTCACATCGCTGCGCCTGGAGTCCTTGGTGTTGTGGTACGCCAGGCCCAGGCCCACCCAGATGCCGCCGTGCTGCATGGCCAGGGTGTGCAGATAGCCCAGGGTCGAGGCCTTGTCGCCGTTGACGTTGGAGCTGTTGGTGAAGCCCGCGAACACCTTGTCCTTCCAGGCCTGGGTGTACCAGGGCTTGCTGGA